>NZ_QUWV01000239.1 GCF_003403295.1 Komagataeibacter melaceti
AAAACATGGAGACCTGAACTGGCGGGATAATAAAAACCGCGCCAGGTCAGCATATACTGGTACCCTTTTGAGCGCCCATGTGATCAACTGCCTTCATGACGGGAGACACGGACGACATCATCGCCTTGCGCGCGGCACTTGCCGCTGCCGAGGCGCGTGCCGAGGTCGCGGAAGCGCGCGCGGCCAGCGCCGAAGCGCAGATTGCCCATCTCAAACATCTTATCGCGCGGATGCGCCAGGACCGTTTCGGCGCCTCGTCGGAGCGGGGGCGCCGCCTGCTGGCCCAGCTCGAACTCGAACTGGAAGAGCTGGAGACGACACTCGCCGAGGACGCGCCCGAAAATGCGGCGGATCCCGCCGTCCGCGCGACAGCACCCAGGAGCAACCGGGGGCGCCAGCCCCTGCGTGCCGATCTGCCGCGCGAGCGGGCCGTCATCCCCGCACCGACACAGTGTCCGTGCTGTGGCAGCGATCGTCTGAGCAAACTGGGGGAGAGCGTCACCGAGACGCTGGAGGTGATCCCGCGCCAGTTCAAGATGGGGTGGACGGCCTCCATGCGGCATCAATGTGCCATGCTGGGGTCGGAATGACCATTCAGAGGAGACCGCCCGGATGAAAATTACCATGATCGGCCTGGATATCGCCAAGTCCGTTTTTCAGGCGCACGGCACAGATGCAAACGGAAAATGTCTTCTCAAGCGAAAGCTCGGGCGCAGTGAGGTTGCCTCATTCTTCGGGAAACTCGAGCGGTGTCAGGTCGTGCTCGAAGCTTGCGGCACATCGCATCATTGGGCGCGCGTCATCCGCGATGCGGGTCATGACGTGAAACTTATTCCGCCGGACATGGTCAAGCCGTTCGTCAAACGTGGCAAGAAAAACGACGCTGTTGACGCCGCAGCCATTTGTCTTGCGGCACTCCATCCCGACACGCGCTTCGTCCCGATCAAAAACGAAGAACAGCAAAGCCTGCTCTCGTTACACTCAACGCGCACACTATTGGTCAAACAGCAGACGATGCTGGTCAATGCGTTGCGCGCGCTTGCAGCGGAATTCGGCTTGATCGTGCCGTTGGGAAACAGTCGCCTGCCCGATCTTCTGGCGAAAATCGAGACATCACCCGATTTGCCCGACGTCATGAAGCAGACTGTCATTTTGCTCTTCGAACAATACGGAAAGTTGAGTGAAAGCATCGGATGCCTGGAAAGGCGAATCCAGGCGCACGCCAGGCAGGACGAAGATGCCCGTCGTCTTTTGACAATACCCGGCATCGGCCCGATGACCGCGTCCTTGATCGTGGCATCTGTCACGGATATCGACACTTTCGAAAGTGCGCGGCACTTCGCGGCCTGGCTTGGACTTGTGCCGCGCCAGCACTCGTCCGGCGGAAAGGTCCGGCTGGGCAGGATTACGAAAACGGGCAACCGGGAAATAAGGAAGCTGCTCGTTCTGGGGGCGACATCCATGTCCTTCCGCGCGCAGAAATGGACAAGCGCCGCAGGGGCATGGCTTTGCAAGCTTCTGGAGCGTCGCCCAACACGTCTTGCAACCATCGCACTTGCCAACAAACTGGCCCGGATCGTCTGGGCTCTCCTGTCGCGCAAAGAGATCTATCGTCCGGCCGGCCGCAATGTCGCTGTAATCTGACATGCGCTGCCAAGACGATGGATGCCGGGGTTCGCCCCGGTAGATCCGGCAGAATGCACTGACCAGCGTGATGGGAAGACTGTAATTCAGGAACAGTTCAGGCGATACCGTTGGATGACATGTGCCATCGAGCACGTTTTCAAGATTGGTGCCTGACACGCAAGCGCACACCCATAATGGCCAGCGAAAAACGTCGCACAAACAGGCCGGACATAAGGGCGCACCTGACCGGATCCCCGCATCCTGCGAGCAGCGATGCATTCCACCGAGAAAACAAGATTTAGAGAAACGCAGAGAGATAACAAATGTGATCCATTGCATCGAACCGGCCGTCCACATAAGGTCATCCAGACGGTGCGGGAGAAGTTCACCTGCCGGGACTGCGAGAGCATCACCCAGCCACCCGCCCCCTTCCATCCGATCGCGCGCGGACGCGCCGGCCCATGGCTGCTGTCGACCATCCTGTGCGACAAGTTCCTGCAGCATCTGCCGCTGAACCGCCAGAGCGATGCCTTTGCCCGCGAAGGGATCGATCTCGACACATCAACGCTGGCCGACTGGGTGGGAGCCTGCACCGCGACGCTGGCCCC
Source organism: Komagataeibacter melaceti (assembly GCF_003403295.1). GTDB lineage: Bacteria > Pseudomonadota > Alphaproteobacteria > Acetobacterales > Acetobacteraceae > Komagataeibacter > Komagataeibacter melaceti. The sequence continues at coordinate 2,235 of NZ_QUWV01000239.1, forward strand.
CCTGACTACGCTGATCCGGGCGCATGTGCTGGCGGCACAACGCCTGCACGCGGACGACACCACCGTGCCGGTTCTGGCGAAAGGCCGGACAGTCACCGGACGATTGTGGAATTATGTGCGTGATGATGGTCCATTTGGTGGGCCAGCACCGCCAGCCGTCTGGTTCCGGTATTCCCGGGACCGCAAGGGCGAACATCCCACGGACCATCTCACCGGCTGGACCGGCATTCTGCAGTCAGACGCCTATGCGGGTTATAATACTCTGGCGAAACCGGGACGCCAACCCGCGCCGGTTGTCTCCGCCGGATGCTGGGCCCACGGACGCAGAGGGCTGTTCAAAATCGCCGAGAGGGACAAGGCGCCCCTCGCCATAGAGGCAGTAGGCAGGATCGACGCCATATTCCAGGCCGAGCGCACCATCAACGGTACGCCCCCAGAACATCGGCTGGCAGTCCGTCAAACAGACATAGCCCCTCTGGTCGACGATCTGTTCGACTGGATGCGGGAGTGTTGCCGGCGCATGTCGACCAAAAATCCCGTTGCCCACGCCATGAACTATTTTCTCAGACGTGCCGATACATTCACACGATTCCTCACTGACGGCCGGATCTGCCTCTCAAACAATGCAGCAGAACGCGCCCTGCGCGGCATCGCCCTGGGCAGGAAAGCCTGGTTGTTCGCCGGGTCCGATCGTGGCGGAGAGCGCGCCGCCGCCATGTATTCCCTGATCGTCACCGCGCGCCTGAACGATGTCGATCCCCATGCATGGCTCGCTGATGTCCTGGCACGGATCAATGACATCCCCAATCCACGCCTCCATGAACTCCTGCCCTGGCACTGGAAAGCCCACCAGCAGGTCCACAATACCATCGCCGCCTGAATACGCCCGCGTCTCTCGCCGGATGATTACGAATTTTCAGATAGGTCTGCCAATCGATATAACCAGGATACTGGTCCTGAACGACAATGCGCCATTCATCGATGGGCCGGGGGGTTTTCTGCGGTAGATTTCCAGGCCTTTGCGCCTTGAACCGCGTTCGTCCGTAAACAAAGGCACCTGCATAGGCCGGGTTCCGCAAAATGCGTGCCACCGCTGCCAACGTGGCCGCTGTCCAGTGCAGATCGCCGTGCCGGTCTCGGGCTGGCAGATCGAGACCATTACGATTGAGATGCCTCATAACCTGCGAGACTGATTTCACTTTCAGGAAAGTACTGAAAAGAAAAACTAATCTTCCCTGAACCTCAACGTTGGGATCTTTGACGACTGCACCGCCAGGATTACGGACAAAGCCAATCGGCAGCGTCAACGCCAGAGCACCGCGTTCCGCCTTTGCAAGAAGGCCGGCAGTCAGACGACTGCGGATTGTGTGCAGTTCGAGTTCCGAGATAGTCCCTTTGAGACCAAGGAGCAAACGACCGTTTGGCGATGCCGGGTCGTAGACACCATCCCGATCTGCAATGAGACATTTCTGCAACCCGCAGATATCGAGCAGTGGATACCAGTCCGAGCAGTTTCGCGCGAGACGTGTCACGTCGATCGACAGAATAAGACCGACCTCGCCCAGGCCGACACGCCCGACCAACTCCCGGAAACCTTCCCGGCGCAGCGTGGAGGCACCACTGAGCCCCAGATCCGCATCAATGATTTCGACGTCGCCTGCCTTCCAGCCGAGTTCGCGGGCCCGGAGTTTCAGGGCATATTGAAGACGCAGACTTTCCTGGTTGCTGATGATCTGACTGGGCGTCGACTGACGCACATAGACGATCGCTTTCCGACCCAGATGCATTGGCAGAACCAACTCCGATCTCATGGAATGTCTCCCCCAGAATGCCTGCGATCTCGTCGATGATCTGACGTTTCTGCTTCGGCTGAAGCAATATCCAGAGATCTTTGGGTTGAATTGGCATCGTTCTCGATCCGGTCGATTTCCGATACCAATTCATTTATACTATCGACCGACAGTTTTGTACCATTAAATACGTTCACGTCGAAGTCGACGGCTGCAACGGGAATGATCAGCGTACCACCGCGGTCATAAAAAACCTCATACGAGATCGGAAAATTGTCCCCACGTGCAGCAAGCCGCCGCAACACGACGAGGCGGCGACCAAATAGCGGATGGCGCGGATCGCATACCTTGACAACCCCTGCCGGGGATTCGTCACCCTCAATGGGCAGTATATTCCTTAATGCCTTCGCTGGAGGGTGTGGATTGGCGCAATCCGCAAAAAACATGGAGACCTGAACTGGCGGGATAATAAAAACCGCGCCAGGTCAGCATATACTGGTACCCTTTTGAGCGCCCATGTGATCAAC
>NZ_QUWV01000240.1 GCF_003403295.1 Komagataeibacter melaceti
AGAAAAACGCCTCCATCCCCTTCACTCCCGTCACCGTCTCCGGGCGCTCGCCGCCCCGGAACCCCGGCAGGATATGGTCTAGTAAAACGTCACGTTAATCTGATGTGCGCAAGGTATTCGTGCTTGTCTACGTCGTGTTTATTCGGCCGTTATTGCCTTTTGATCGACATTTACTGTTGCGCGGGTTCTGGTATTGATGTAGTAATAGTCATGTAAAGGGGACACGATATGTGTCCTGCTCCCGTTGTCTCCGGTAAAAAGGATTGGTTCCCATGAAATACCAGCGTTTCCGGCTCTCCGATGAGGA
>NZ_QUWV01000241.1 GCF_003403295.1 Komagataeibacter melaceti
GCGTCGTTTCATGGGGTGGGAGATTCACTCCGTTCTGTCTGGACGGCCATGATCCGGTCTGGCCGGGTGACGGGCCGGCGTTTCTGGAAACCATTGCGCAGCATTCGGTCGGCTTTTACGGCTGGCTGCGGGCTGTGGCGTTCCGGCTGGCGCAGCTCGTGGGCGAGGCACGTAATCCCATGGATGTATGCTCCGAGGGTGCGCTACGCACTGCCTATGGACACAGGCGCCATCCGTTCGATGTCGCGGCCGAGGCCGCTGCCGCGGATCAGGTCGCACGCCACGTCGCTGCCTGATCTCCGCCCGATACAGATCGCCCGCCTCTTCGTATCTGCTGCTCTGGCCCCGCTTGGCGGGGCCGTTTCCTTTCTGGGAGAAGTCCATGTCCGGCACCTGCCGTGTTGAA
>NZ_QUWV01000027.1 GCF_003403295.1 Komagataeibacter melaceti
GGCGGCGATGGTGCGGGGGCGGGCGGTCGAGCAGGTGATGCGCGACCTTGCGACCTATCTGCGCCAGCCCGCCCCCGATGAAACACTGACCGAGGCGGCAGCATGGTTTGTGGATCATGAATGGCCCGGGATGGATGCATGAAAGTCAGCGATTACCTTGCGGCCCTTGCGAGCCTGCCGGTGCGGGATCTGGCGGAAATCGCCCCCGGCACATCACTGGTGATCGCCCCCCACCCGGATGATGAAAGCCTTGGCTGCGGTGGTTTCATTGCCGAAGCCACGCGGCTCGGGCACCCGCCGGTTGTCGTGATCGTATCCGACGGGGCGGCTTCCCATCCCCGCTCACGCCTCTGGCCGCCCGCGCGCCTTGCCGCATTGAGGGAGGAGGAAACCCGCAAGGCCACGGCCATGCTGGGCCTGCCCCCCGGCAGGCTGCACTTCCTGCGCCTGCCCGATACCGCCGTGCCGACCAGCGGCCCGGTATTCGATACCGCCGTGCAGGCCCTTGCCACCATGGTCCGGCAATATGGCTGCGCGAACGTACTCGCACCATGGCGTCACGACCCGCATTGCGACCATCTGGCCGCATGGCATATGGGGCTGGCACTGAAATCCCTGCCGCCATATCCGGCGCTGCTGGCCTATCCGGTATGGGGGCTGACACTGCAGCCGGACATGGTGATCCATGAAGCCATGCCGGAGGGTGCGCGGCTTGACATCAGCGCCCATCTTGCAACAAAGCGCGCGGCCATCAACGCCCATCGCAGCCAGCGCGGACTGGTGGTGGCAGACGACCCCGATGGCTTCACCCTGCCGGACGTGCTGCTGGACAGGCTGCTGCGGCCCCATGAATACCTCATCGTGTCATGAAGGGGGAAAGCTGGACACCGGACACGTTCGAGGCCCTGTTCCGCGCCAGCCCCGACCCGTGGCGGTTTGAAACCAGCCCCTACGAACATGAAAAACTGGCGCACCTGCTGGCGTGCATCCCCCACGCGCGCCCGCGTTTTGCCGTGGAGGTGGGCTGTGCAACCGGTGTGGGCACGCGGATGCTGGCCGCGCGATGCGGGCGGGTTCTGGCAATCGATGCCTCGGCCACGGCGCTGGCCATGGCGCGGCGGCGGTGCGGGGACATGGGGCATGTCAGCTTTGTCGAGTCATTCGTACCCGGCGGCTACCCCGCCAGCCGGGCGGCTGGGTGTGACCTGATCGTCCTGTCCGAACTGCTCTATTTTCTGGGCCGTGACGACATCCGGCGCCTTGCCGCCTGCGTGACGGACAGCGTAACGGTGGACGGGGCGCTGGTGCTGGCCAACTGGACCGGCCCGACCGATACGCCCTGCACCGGGGATGAAGCCGCCGGGCATTTCATCGCGGCCTGTCGGGAGCGCCTGTGGGTGCCCGACCTGAGCGAACGCACGGCCACGTACCGTATCGACCGGCTGCGCCATGTCAGCCAGTCGTGACGGTGGGGCAGGGCCTGCGGGCAAGGAATTCAAGCACGCGTTCGGCCCGCCTGTGGTGCAGGCGCAGCTCCGCCCGGCGGATGCGTGAGGACGCATCACCGCTCATGTCCGCCCCGCGCGCCAGCAGGCCGTTCCTGATGCGCAGCATGCGCGCGGAAACCGTTTCCAGCGCATCATCAACATAATCATCCTGAACGACGATCCTGCGGGCGAGGGTTTCGGCCATGCCGCCCTTGGCCCGCCCGACAAGGCGCGCCGAGACATACACCTTTACATCGCACGCATGGCGCACCGGAAAGCCGCCGCGCCGCAGCGCGTGGTAAAAGGCCCGGTCCTCGCCCGTGGGGATGGCCGGTATGCCACCAGCCGCCGCCCATGCATGCCGGGTTACGGCCATGCTCGCCCCCGAATGTTCGGCATGCCGGGGCCACGGGTCGTGGGGGTCCGGGGCCATCCGTGCGGTGATCTGTTCCAGCAGGGCGCCGTATTCCTGCTCGCGGTCATCATCATCGTGCAGGTGCGCGGGAATCTTCCGGGCCTCATCGGGCAGCAGCAGCGCGCGACCGAAAACCGCCGCCACGTCAAAGCGCGCAAATGCCGCCAGCGTCTGCGCCATCCAGTCGGGTGCGACCTGCCCGTCGGCATCGGTGGTGAACAGCACGGCGTCATCGGGGGCATCGTGCGCGGCATGGGCCATGGCGTCGCGCCGGGCCTGCCCGGCATGCGCGATGGCGGGGTCATAAGTGACCTCCACCACATCCAGCGCGAACGGGACGTGACCCACCAGTGAGCGGGCACGCTGCGCGGTGCCATCGTGGGTATTGTTGACCCATACCACAACCCGGTGGGGTTTCGGCCCGTTCTGGCAGGCCAGTGCGCGCAGGCAGGGGATGATGAAATCGGCCTCGTTACATGACGGAATGGCGACAATGCGCGCCCTGTGCTGCCATGGCGGGGAAACAGGCTGGCATGACTCCTGACCCGCGCAAAAATCGGGAACACGCGTCCGCAACATGTGGAACAGATCCTTGCCCGCCCAAATGCAGGTCACATCAAGACGCGGCAATGCACCTGAAGTTGCTGCCCATCCATGCGGGCGCAACGAAAACATGCTGCCGCGGCCCGGCAGCCATCAGGGGGAATGCCGGGATGCGGATGGGGGGATGGTCCGCAATCCCGGCCTGACGGCTACCGGGCCTGGCAGGCAACAGGGTCAAGTAAAAAAGTTATTTTTATGCTTATGAAATGACTATGTGCCGGATACTTGGCTGTAAGCGTAAAATTCCGCCTTAAAACATTTATTGTTCGTGTAAGCGGGCTGTCTTGAAAATATCACGCAAGGCGCAGGGTATCAGGCCTGAAGGCGCGCGGGTTCCATCGCGCGGGAGACCTTGGCCCGACCCAGCCGGAAACGGCTGCGCGCCTGTGTCACCGCTGCCTCGAACGTGGGCAGGATATCACCATCCATCTGCGTCACACGTTCATGCATGGCCCGGAACCTGTAGGGTTCATCGGGGCCATTCTGGCAGACTATGCCGACAAAGATACCGTCGATCTCGATAACGCTGGATTCAAACATGAGGCTGCTTCCTGCCTGTTTTACTTTCAGGGCGGTGTATGCACGTCCCTTCCGCCACGGCGGCTATGCAGGAATTCAGGCAGGGCCGCAACAGGAATTAGATGAAGTTTATATGACACATCCAAATATACATTCATCGTAACTTGCGCACTTATGGCTGTAATAAAAAATTCACACAAAACATATGAAGTAATTATTGTCGCAACCAGCCGCGCGGCATAGTTCTGCTGTTGTGTCACACACATCAGGAATTACATGATGGAACTTCCATCCGCCATGACGGCCCGCGACCACCCGGCAATGGATACGAACACACGCGGGCAGTACGGCGATTTCATTTTCGGCATGATCGCCCGCCTTGCGGGGTGGTTCATCCTGCTGGTCATGGCGGGCATCGGCATCGTGCTCATCAGCGGCGGGTGGCGGGCGTTTTCCACCTTTGGCCCCGGTTTCATCACCAGCACGGCATGGAACCCGATTTCAGACCACTTTGGCGCGGCAACCTCCATTTTCGGCACGCTGGTCACGACCGGCATCGCGCTGGTCTTTGCCGTGCCGTTTGCGTTTGGCGTGGCCTTCTGGCTGGTGGAGATGGCGCCCCCCGCGCTGGCGCGCTTCATTGAAACCGCCGTGCAGCTCCTGGCCGCCGTACCGTCCATCATATTCGGCATGTGGGGCTTTTTCATCGTGGTGCCGTTCATGGCGCATGACATCGAACCCACGCTTACGCACTACCTTGGCCACGTGCCGGGCATTGGCGTGCTGTTTCGTGGCGCGCCCTATGGCACCGGGCTGCTCAGTGGCGGGCTGATCCTTGCCATCATGATCACGCCGTTCATCTGCTCGGTCATGACGGATGTGTTCGTGTCCATTCCCGCCGTGCTGAAGGAAAGCGCCTTCGGGCTTGGCGCCACGCGGTGGGAGGTCATGCGCCAGGTCGTGCTGCCATGGTCGCGGCAGGCGGTCATGGGTGGCATCATGCTGGGCACGGGCCGCGCGCTGGGCGAGACGATGGCCGTCACCTTCGTCATTGGCAACAGCAACCGCCTTGGCTGGTCGCTGTTCGCGCCGGGCAACACCATTGCCTCGCTGATCGCGCTGGAATTCCCCGAAAGCTCGGCCGGCAGCCTCAAGCTGTCCGCCCTGCTGGCGCTGGGCGCGATCCTGATGATCATTTCATTCATTACCCTGGCCTGTTCGCGCATTTTCCTGCAGCGCGGCACGGCGAAATGAGGATGCCCATGATGTCGGCCCCCCAATCCCACCCGGCCGATGGCAGCGGCTGGCGGCGCGGCGGCGTGCAGGCCACGCGGCGCAGGCTGGTTGAACGCCTTGTCAGCCTGCTGTGCAACATGGCGACCGTGGTCGTGCTGTTCGCGCTGTTTTCGATCCTGTGGACACTGGTGACACGGGGGGCGGCGGGCCTGTCGCTGCCCACCTTCATGCACAGCACGGCCGCACCCGGCGCGGGCGGCGGGCTGGCCAACGCCATTATCGGCAGTTGCGAGCAGACGGGCCTTGCCGCCCTGATCGGCACGCCAATCGGCATGTTCGCGGGCATCTACCTGTCCGAATTCAGTCAGGACGGGCGGATCGTCACCCTGGTCCGGTTCGTGTCCGACATGCTGCTGTCGGTGCCGTCCATTCTGGTGGGGCTGTTCATCTACCTCATCATCGTGGAACCGGCGGGGCATTTTTCCGGCATGGCGGGCACGCTCGCACTTGCGGTCCTGTTCATTCCCATCGTTGTCCGCACCACGGAGGACATGCTGCGCCTCGTTCCCCGCGCCATGCGTGAGGCCGCCTACGCGCTGGGCGCGCCGGGGTGGCGGGTGATCCTGAGCGTATGCCTGCGTTCGGCGCGCGGCGGGATCATGACCGGCATCCTGCTGGCGCTGGCGCGCATATCGGGCGAGACGGCGCCGCTGCTTTTCACATCCCTTGGCAACCTGAACTGGTCCACCAACCTCAACGCGCCCATGGCCAGCCTGCCGGTCACGATCTACCAGTACGCCGGTTCGGCCTATGATGACTGGGTGCAGATGGCGTGGACCGGGGCGCTGCTGATTACTGTCGCGGTGCTTGCAACGAACATATTCGCCCGCTGGTGGCTAACGCGCAACGGAACTGCACAACAATGAACAACATCACCATGGACAGGACAACAGGCGCCGACAGCACCGTACCGGCGCTGGCCATACGCAACCTTGATTTCTGGTACGGCAGCAACCATGCGCTCAAGGGCGTATCGCTGGATTTCCCCACCCGGCAGGTCACGGGCATGATCGGGCCATCGGGCTGTGGCAAATCAACGCTGCTGCGCATACTCAACCGCATGTACGACCTCTATCCCGGCCAGCGCGCAACGGGGGAAGTCATGTTTGACGGATGCAACATCCTCGCGCCCGGGCTGGACGTGAACGTGCTGCGCTCGCGCATTGGCATGGTGTTCCAGAAGCCCACGCCGTTTCCCATGTCCATTTACGACAACATCGCCTTTGGCGTGCGCCTGCATGAACGCCTGTCCCGCACCGACATGGACCAGCGCGTGGAAAGCGTGCTGCGGCGCGTGGCGCTGTGGAACGAGGTCAAGGACCGGCTCAATGCCTCCGCCGCGGCCCTGTCGGGCGGGCAGCAGCAGCGGCTGTGCATCGCGCGCACCATCGCCACCCGCCCCGAGGTCATCCTGCTTGATGAACCGACCAGCGCGCTGGACCCGATTTCCACCGCCCGGATCGAGGAACTGCTGGATGAGCTGAAGCAGGAATTCTCCATCGCCATCGTCACGCACAACCTGCAGCAGGCGGCGCGCTGCGCCGATCGTGTTGCGTTCTTCTACATGGGCACGCTGGTGGAAGTGGATACGGCCGACAAGATGTTCACCGCCCCGCAAGCCAAACGTACCCAGGATTATATTACCGGCCGCTTCGGCTGAACGCGAAAGCAGTAATGATGCCCCATGAATCCGTACATACGGTCCAGAGCTATGACCAGGAACTGGAACAGCTACGTTCGCTTGTAAACAAGATGGGTGGCCTGGTTGAACGGCAGGTGGCGCAGGCCATCACCGCCGTAGTGGAACATGACGAGGTCGCGGCCCTGGACGCACCGGAAATGGACCCCCAGGTTGATGAACTGGAACGCGAGACCGAGGCGCTGGTCATCCGCCTGCTGGCCCTGCGCGCGCCCATGGCGGGGGACCTGCGGGAGGTGGTGACCGCGCTGAAGATCTCGGGCGATCTGGAGCGCATAGGTGACTGCGCCGCCAGTATCGCACGCCGTGCCATGCGCAATGAACTGCTGGCATGCCCCATTTCACTGACGGGCCTGCACAGCATGGGCCGTCTGGTGCAGGAAAACCTGCGGCGCACCATTGACGCCATGGACCAGCGCGACCCCGAGCTTGCGCGTATTGTATGGCATTCGGATACGGCGGTGGATGAACTGTATGTCTCCATGTTCCGTGAACTGGTGACCTACATGATGGAAGACCCGCGCAATATCGGCCCGTGCGCCCACCTGCTGTTCATTGCCAAGAACCTCGAGCGTATCGGTGACCACGCGACGAATATTTCCGAGCGCGTCTATTATGCCGTAACGGGCAACATACTGCCCATCGTACGGCCCCGCGGCAAAACATTCGACTGACACGGCGGCATGTCGGCCTGAACGGGAGCCCCGTCCTGCCATGGTTTTGGGGGCGGGGCATGCCTTTTTCATTACAGGGGCCTATCCCGCATTTTCGAGGCAGTTCATCCTGCACCGCTTCGCCGCCGCCGGGGTCGCCATCAGCTACCGTAGCACCCATCACCAATGATTGGCACTGGCGGGAAACGCTGCCTTTTAAAAAAGGCAGCACCCAGAAACTTTTATCTGTCTGGTCAGGCCCTGCGGATACTCCGGCGCAGGTCCATCATGAGCCTGATGTCGGTTCCGGCACGCGGGCATCCGCTGTGGCGGGGCGACTGGTCGCGGCCGGGAGAGGTGCTGCGGACCGGGACGCGGCGGGCAGGGGCGCGGCAGGTTGGGGAACCGGCTGGCGGCGCACGTAATAGCCCGCCACGCCCACCAGCCCCAGCCCGATGAAGGCAAAGCACGCGGACAGCACCGGCAGCCCGCCATAGGACCAGTGGGTCACGACCATGCGGCTCCCGGCCCAGGCGCCAATGGCATTGCCGAAGTTGAAAGAACTCTGGTTCATGGCGGCGGCGATATTGGGCGCGGAACCGGCGCAGGCAACCACATAGGTCTGCAACGGGGCCATTGGCGCGTAGATGAACACCCCCCACAAAAACAGCAGCACAAGGCAGACCCACGGGTGCAGGCTGCCGGGCAGCAGCAGGAGCTGCACCACCGCCACCGCCGCCATAAGCCCCGCGCAGGAGGGCAGCATCTTCCAGTCCGCCAGCCGTCCGCCCACCAGGTTGCCCACGCACAGCCCGCCGCCGATCATGAGCAGGATGATATCGATCTCATGCGTGGTGAAACCCGAGCGGGTCTGCAGGAAGGGGGAAATATAGGTGAACAGCGTGAACATGCTGGATGACGTGCACATGGACACCAGCATCATGGTCACCACCAGCGGGTGCAGCATGGCCCTGAACTGCGCCGATAGCGGGATACCTTCTTCCGCCGTCCTGTCATGCGGTATCCATATCCACATGGTGGTCCATGCCACCACGCCCACGGCGCAGATCAGCCAGAACGCCATGCGCCATGATGTTAGCTGCGCCACGACCGTACCCATGGGCACGCCAAGGATCATGGCCAGCGTCAGCCCGATATAGACAAGCGAAAGCGCTTCGGCCCTGCGTTCGGGGGGCACGACCTGCCCGGCCATGATCGAGGCCGCGCCATAGAACGTGCCATGGGAAAACGATGTAAGCACGCGCGCCAGCATAAGGCTGCCATAGCCCGGCGCCAGCGCGCTGCACGCATTGCCCGCAATGAATATTCCCATCGTCAGCAGCAGCGTTGCCCGCCGTGAGAGGCTATTGGTCAGGATGGACACCACGGGGGAGGCCACCGTCACCCCGATGGCATAGCCCGAAACCAGCAGCCCCGCCTGCGCGATCGAGACATGCAGCCCCGCCGAAAGCTGGGGCAGCAGCCCCATGACAATGGTTTCCGTGGTGCCAAGGCCAAACGCCCCGATGGCAAGGGCCAGCAATGCAACAGGCAAGACAGGCGTCCCTAAAATTCCATGGTGGCGGCCAGGGCCACCACGCTGCGGTCATGATTACGGACGCAGGGGGAAAGGATGCGCCAGCCACCGCCCGCCGGCACGGTGCGCAACCCGGGCGGCAGCATGGAAAGGGCTGTACCAGATTCCATGTTTCCTGACCCTAGGGAATATTGGTAAATCGGCCATGCATTTTGTTTATGTATTCAGAAAAGTTGCCAAATTGTACACTTAATACATATATCTTATTAATATTTACCCGGCGGCCCCGCGGGCGCGCTCACCCGTTCCGCGCCGCCGCGCTCAGGGCGGTGAAGGGCATATGTGCCCGACGCAGCCCATTAGCCGGAACATGTTGCGCAGGCCGTGGCGAAACTTCAGGCGTTCCACCACGAATACCTGTAACGACAGGGCGGGGCGCATCATGGTGCCCGCAAGCCGTTCTGTGATATGAGGCCCGGGCCGCGACCAGAACAAAGGACAGGACATGCCTGCTGCACGCCCAAAGCCCCAGCATACGGGTGGCCGCCCGTCACCCGAAATGTCGGCGCAGCTTGACCGACAGGTGCTTGAGGTCGCGACCACCCTGTTTGTCGAGCAGGGATATGCCGCCACATCGCTGGAAAAGATCGCGCGGGTGATCGGGTGCAGCAAGGCTACGCTCTACCGCCGCTATTCCTCGAAGGAGGATCTGTTCAAGGCCGTGGTGGCCGAACGCGGCAGGCTGCTGCTGGATGAGGCGGGGGCGGTCGAGGCGTCATCAAAAGATCCGCTGGTAGCAACGCGGGAAATCGCCCTGTTCTTTCTGGACTTCATGCTGCGGCCCGAAACGCGCGAGGCCTACCGCATCATCATCGGTGATGGGCACCGCATCCCGTTCATTGCCGATGAGATGATGGAAACCATCGTGGAACCGTTCGTGGCCACCATCAGCCGCCTGCTCGCGGCGGCGGCGGAATCAGGGCGCATCGAATCAGCCGACCATGAGGAGACGACGCGCGTGCTCATGAGCCTGGTGATCGGGTGGCCATTGCAGAACACCATGCTGGGCCAGAACCAGGTGCAGGACGCCGTTGCGCGGCAGCGGTTCTTTGACCGGGCGTGGAATATCTTCCTGTCGGGCATCTGCCGCGAACATCACGCCTGACCTGCCGCATGGCCCGGTCTGGCGTCATCCTCCCTTTATCGTATTGCGATACGATACGGGACCGTATATGTAAGCCGCGAAGGCTGGACCCATTCCCCCGGGTTCAGGGAATGATTGAGGACGGTCCGTACCCATGCACACCAGACATGCCGCCACAAAGGCTGCGGACCATGCGGCAGCACCTGCGTCACTGCCCACCATCATGCTCACGCCCGCGCGGGCAGGGAATGCGCCAGCACCCGGTCAGTCCGACGCATCACGCGCGGCATGGCCCAGCCTGATCCTGCTCCTCCTTCTGCTGTTGTCCGCCTGCCACAAGAAAGCACCCGTGGAGGAAGTGCGCCCCGTACGCTCGATCGTGGTGGAACCACAGCCCGATACGGATGGGGCCGTGCTGACCGGACAGGTCACGGCCCACCGCTACATCAACATGGCCTTCCGCCTGCCCGGCAAGGTGGTGGAGCGCGCGGTCTCCGCCGGCAGCACCGTGCAGGCGGGGGATATCGTGGCGCGGCTGGATGATACGGTCCAGCAGCAGGCCCTGCGCACCGCACTGGCGGAAGCCGCGACGGCCAGGGCGGCGCTGGATCAGGCCGCCCCCCTGAAACAGCGCGCCACGGCGTTGCTGCCGGTGCAGGCCATCTCCCGCAATGACTATGATGACGCGGTCCGCCGCTTCCGCACCGCGCAGGATCAGGTACAGGCCACGCAGGCACAGGTGCGCGTGGCCCGCGAACAGCTTGGCTACACCCGCCTGCCTGCAACCGAGGACGGCGTGGTGACCGAAAGGCTGGTGGAACCGGGGGAGGTGGTGGCGGCAGGCCAGCCCGTGCTGCGCATGGCAGCGGATGACGGGCTGGATGCACAGTTCGACATGCCAGGCGACCTTGCGCACACCCATCTCGCCCCGGGCATGACCATGAAAACATGCCTGGACGCGGTCCCGCAGGTCTGCGCGCCCGCCGCGATCTATGAAATCGCGCCTGATACCGACCCGCTCACCCGCACCTATCATACCCGCGCACTGCTGCGCGCCACGCGTGACATGATGCCGCTGGGTGCGGTGGTGACGGGCCACCTGGCCATGCCATCGGCCACGGGCGTCCACCTGCCACCCGCAGCCCTGAGCGCGCAGGATGGCAGACCCGCCGTATGGATCGTGGCCCCCGACACGCTGCGCGTATCACAGCGCCCCGTCACCATCGCCCGCTATGGCACTGATGACGTGGTGATCGCATCCGGCCTGAACCCCGGTGACCGGGTGGTGACGGCAGGCGTGCAGGCGCTCTACCCGCAAGAAAAGGTCAGCCTGCTGGATGAAGCCGATGTCCGCCCCTGAGCCACGCGCCCCGGGGGGGATAAACCTGTCCGACTGGTCCATCCGCCACCGTGCGCTGGTCCTGTTCTTCATGATCCTGATCGGCGTGGCTGGTATCCAGTCCTATTTCAAGCTGGGCCGGAATGAAGACCCGCCCTTTACCGTCAAGACCATGGTGGTGCAGGCGTTCCTGCCCGGTGCATCGGTGGAGGAAACCACCCACCAGTTGACCGAACGCATCGAGAAGAAACTACAGGAAACGCCCGACCTTGATTACATCAAGAGCTATACGCTGGCGGGCAAGACCACGATTTTCGTCAACCTGCTGTCCGGCGCGCCCAAGGCCGAGGTACCTGACATCTGGTACCAGGTGCGCAAGAAGGTGGGCGACATCAGGATGCAGTTGCCGCAGGGCACGGTCGGCCCGTTCTTTGATGACGAGTTCGGTGATACCTACGGCATCATCTACGGCTTTACCGCCGACGGGTTTTCCCACCGCGAACTGCGTGATTATGTCGAGACCGTACGCGATGAACTGCTGCACGTGCCCGATGTGGCCAAGATCGACACGCTGGGCGCGCAGGATGAGAAGATCTATGTCGATTTCTCCACCCACCACCTTGCCCGGCTGGGCATAAACGGGGCCACGATCGCAGCCGCCCTGCTGGCGCAGAACGCCACCGTGCCCTCGGGCGTGGTGGATACGGGACGTGAGCAGATACAGGTCCAGCCCACCGGGCAGTTCGGCTCGGTGCGCGATATTGCCAACGTCACGGTTTACGCGGGCAATCGCAAGGTCCGGCTGGGTGACATCGCCACCATCACCCGCACCTATTCCGACCCGCCGCAGACCATGTTCCGCGTGGGCGGGCATGACGCCATCGGGCTGGCGCTCAGCATGCGCAGCGGCGGCAACGTGCTGGAGCTGGAAAAGAACATCACGGCGAAAATGGCCGAACTGCACGCCCGTATGCCCATCGGGATCGAGGCGCATCTGGTCGCCAACCAGCCCAAGGTGGTGCATGACGCCGTGGGCGATTTTACCGAGGCCCTGTTCGAGGCCATCCTGATCGTGCTGGGCATCAGCTTCCTCAGCCTTGGTGGCCGCGCGGGCACGGTGGTGGCGTTCTGCATCCCGTTCGTGCTGGCGGTGGTGTTCGTGTGCATGAAGATGTTCGGCATCGACCTGCAGCGCGTCTCGCTCGGGGCGCTGATCATCGCACTCGGCCTGCTGGTCGATGACGCCATGATTACGGTGGAGAGCATGGTCAGCAAGCTGGAGGAGGGCTGGACCCTGACCCGGGCCGCGACCTATGCCTATGTCTCCACCGCATTCCCCATGCTGACCGGAACCCTTGTGACCGTGGCGGGGTTCATCCCGGTCGGCTTTGCCAGAAGTGTCGCGGGGGAATACACGTTCTCGCTGTTTGCCGTGGTGGGCATGGCGCTGATTGCGTCATGGTTCGTGGCCGTGCTGGTGGCGCCGCTGGTGGGCGTGACCATCCTGAAACAGCGCCCGGCGGCATCCCCCCACACCCCGCCAGAGGGGCGGCTGCTGCGCGTGTTCAGCCGCGCGCTGCTGTTCACCATGCGCAGGCCACGCGCGACCGTGCTGGCCAGCCTCGGGGCGCTTGTGGTGGCCATTGCGCTCTCCCCGCTGGTGCCGCGGCAGTTCTTCCCGGCATCCGACCGGCCGGAACTGCTGGTTGACCTTTCGCTACGGCAGGGGGCGTCGATCAAGGCCACGGCGGATGTCTCGCGCCGCCTGGATGCCATACTGCGCAATGATCCCGACATCGACCACTGGAGTTCCTATGTCGGGCGCGGGGCCGTGCGCTTCTACCTGTCGCTCAATGAGCAGCTACCCAACGACTTCTTTACCCAGACCGTGATCGTGGCAAAAAGCGCCGTGGCGCGTGAACACCTGCGCAAGCGGCTGGACGTGGCGCTGAGCCGCGACATGCCCGACGTGGTGCATGGCCTGTTCCCGCTGGAACTGGGGCCGCCGGTGGGCTGGCCGGTGCAGTACCGCGTCAGTGGCCGCGACCCGGACCGGGTCTGGCATTACGCCCATGACGTGGCGAAGATCATGGCCGACAGCAACCAGTTGCACATGGTCAATTTCGACTGGGGCGACCCCGCGCGCAAGCTCAGGATCGACGTGCGGCAGGATGAGGCGCACCGGCTGGGCCTGTCATCGGGGGCGATCGCGCTGGCCATCAACTCCGCCGTGACCGGCGTTACGGCCACCCAGATACGTGACAGCATCTATCTGGTGGATGTGGTGCTGCGCGCCAACCACGCCCAGCGCCTGTCTATCGAGGACCTGCGCACGCTCGACATCCGCCTGCCCAATGACCAGACGGTGCCGCTGTCCACCGTGGCGGACATTGCCTATGTCGAGGATTATCCGCTGGTCTGGCGGCGTGACCGGCTGCCCACGCTGACCATACAGGCACAGTTGCGCGACGGGGTGCAGGCGGACACGGCTGTGGCCACGCTGGCCCACAAAATCGCCGCCTTCAACGCCAGCCTGCCGGTTGGCTACCATGTCGCAGTGGGCGGCACGGTGGAGGAGAGTGCAAAATCACAGAATTCCGTCATTGCCGTCATGCCGGTCATGATACTGGTCATGCTGGGCGTGCTGATGATCCAGTTGCAGGACTTCAAGCGGCTGGCGCTGGTCATAAGCGTGGCACCCTTCGGCCTGATTGGCGTGGTGGGCGCGCTGTTCCTGACCCAGCACCCGATGGGGTTCATCGCCATGCTGGGGCTGGTGGCGCTGATTGGCATGATCATCCGCAACTCGGTCATTCTGGTGCACCAGATCCAGATCGAGAAGGATCTGGGACAATCCGAATGGGATGCGGTCGTGAACGCCGCGAAAATCCGCTTCCGCCCCATCATGCTGACCGCCGTCGCCGCCATCCTTGGCATGCTGCCCATTGCATCGAGCGTGTTCTGGGGGCCGATGGCGGATGTCATCATGGGGGGGCTGGCCGTGGCGACGGTGCTGACGCTGATCTTCCTGCCTTCGCTGTACGTGCTGTGGTTCAAGGTGAAGGAAACGCCATCACCGCAGGTTGAGGGAGCCACACGATGAAACGCATCCCGATCCTGTTGCTGCCCGCCATGCTGGCTGGCTGCGCGTGGCTGGCTCCCACCTACCACCGGCCACAGATGCCCATGCCTGATAAATGGGGCACGCAGCAGGCCGCCACCGTGCCCGATGGCGGCGAATGGTGGCGCAGCTATAATGACCCGGTTCTGGATGCACTGGTGGCCGAAGCGCTGAAGAACAATGATGACCTTGCCCTGGCCGGGTCAAAGCTGCAGCAGGCACGGGCACAGTACAAATATGCCTTTGCCAACCAGTTGCCCTCCATTTCGGTAGCTGGGTCGGATGCCTATGGCCGCCTGCACCTGCGCGATGACCTGCCCACGCCGCACAAGATGAGCAACCTCGGCTTCGTGGGGGGCATGCTGAATTATGAGGTGGACCTGTGGGGCAAGAACGCCAGCCTGAGCAAGGCGGCAAAGGCCGGGGTGCGGGCCGCGGGCTATGGCCATGAGGCGGCGCGGCTGTCCATCGCCGCCGCAACCGCCAAGCTGTATTTCAGCCTGCGCGCGCTGGATAGCGAGCGTGACATCGTGCGCCAGACCATCCAGACCCAGACGGACCTGCTTGCCCTGGTGCAGCGCCAGCATGAAGTGGGCGCGGTCGATGCCCTGACCGTGCAGAACGTAACCGAACAGCTTGACGCCGCACAGGCGGCGCTATCGGATATAGAGGACCAGCGCGGCAAGGCGGAAAGCGCGCTTGCGGTCATGCTGGGCCGCTCGCCCGCGCAGATCATCGGGCAGGCGATGGAACGGGGCAGGGATATAAACGAACTCACGGTGCCCATCCCGACACCGCCCGAAATCCCCTCAACCCTGCTCGAACGCAGGCCCGACATCGCCATGCGTGAGCAGACGCTGATTGCCAGCAACTTCAATATCGGCTTTGCGCGCGCGGCCTATTTCCCCACCATCTCGCTGGCCAGCCTGGCGGGTGTGAACAATATCGACATCGACAACCTCTATCGCGCCAGCACCCGGTCATGGACGCTGGCGGCGTCGATGGCGGCCCCGGTGCTGGATTTCGGCCGGACCGCAAGCGGCGTCAAACTGGCGCGGGCCGAAAAGAACGAGCAGGTCATCCTGTATAAACAGAGCATCCGCATCGCGTTCAGGGAAGTGCATGACGCATTGATCGAACAGAACACCGCCAGTGAGCGCGAACGCGATGACGCGGACAAGGAAACCGCTGCCGCAAAGACCGTGGAACTGACGCGGCTGCGGCTGGAAAACGGTTATTCCAGCCGGCTGGACGTACTCTCCGCGCAGGTGATCGCGCAGCAGGCCGAACTTGCGCATACGACAGCGCTGCTATCCAGCCTTGATGCTTCCGTTGACATGTACAGGGCGATCGGGGGCGGGTTCCACGTCAACGCCCCTGAAAACAGGAAGCTGAAATAGGCATGGCCCGCCCCGGCCCACCCGCCTTACCGCGCGCCACGTCCGGGCAGGGGGGCTGCGGCCTTGGGGATGCCGTCTTCGATGGGCAGGTCGGATTTGCGCGACCACTCGTTCCATGAACCCATGTAGATGCGCAGGCGGGAGAACCCTGCCTCCGACAGGGCGACATAGGTATTGGCCGCGCGTGCGCCCTTGAAACAGTAGATGATGATGTCATCTTCCGGCTTCAGCCCGCGCGAGGCCGCAAGCTCCACGATCTCCTTGCGTGAACGGAAGGCGGCCTGCCCGTCGGTGACTTTCATGAAGTCGTACCATTCAATCCACACGGCCCCCGGAATACGGCCCTTGCGCGGGGCGAAGTCCACGCCGTAGGGCGATGAGCTTTCCGCCAGCCATTCAACCCGGTCCCGGTTATCCAGCAGCCTGACGGTGGGGTCATCCAGCGCGTCCAGCACGTCCTTATACGTCGCCATCAGTTCGGGGCGGATATCGAGCGGGAAGGCGGTCCTGACCGGCTGGGCCACCTGGGTGGTCAGTTCGCCGCCCGCCTGCTTCCATGCGCTCATCCCGCCATCAAGGATACCGACCTTGGGGTAGCCCAGATAGCGCAGTATCCAGTACCCACGGCATGACCCGCCATAGCGGGTATGCAGGGCGTCTTCATAAACGATGGCGGTTTTCTGCCCATCAAGCCCGTAATCGGAA
This sequence comes from Komagataeibacter melaceti, assembly GCF_003403295.1. Classification (GTDB taxonomy): domain Bacteria; phylum Pseudomonadota; class Alphaproteobacteria; order Acetobacterales; family Acetobacteraceae; genus Komagataeibacter; species Komagataeibacter melaceti. Next base: position 15,919 of record NZ_QUWV01000027.1, read on the forward strand.
AACAGGCTGGCGAATGTATCCTGAAGTGTCTTCAGCCCCTCGGGCGTCGTTTCCGCCAGATAGGTGAAAATATCGGGCATGTTGACCGCGCCCGGCAGATGCCCCGCCTCAAAATCCTTTCTGTCGCGCACATCAATCAGCACGACCTTTCCCGTGGACAGGAGTTCCTGAACCTGGCTGGGTGAATAAAGGACGGCTTTGGGCATTATGTCTCTCCATCATCGCTTGGAGGCGACACCTTACCCCCCATGCCCGCCAGCCTGTAGGGGGTGCCCATGCGTTCCCGCCATGATGCAGGCAGGCAGCTACCCTTGCGGGCCAGAATAGGACCGCGTGTTATTACGCAGCCCTGTGGACATTTAGCACCCGCTGGCGTCATTCTTGGGCGCAATCAACACGAAGGAGATGACATCATGGACGAACAGGCCAGAAAAACCGCGCTGCGGATGATCCCCTACGGCCTTTATGTGCTGACGGCGGGCACGAAAGAGACCGCCATCGCATCCGCCACGATCAACTGGGTTACCCAGACCAGCTTTGCCCCGCCGCTTCTGGCCCTTGGCATCAAGACGGATTCCGCCCTTTACACCGCCGTGCGCAAAAGTGGTGACCTGGTGCTCAACATTCTGGGGCAGGGGCAGGGCGGCCTTGCCTTCGCCTTCTTCAAGCCCGCCGAATATGCTGATGGCAAGCTGGGCGGGCAGGATGTCCACTGGGCCAAAAACGGCGCGCCGGTCCTGACCAGCGTGCCCGCCGCGGTGGAACTGAAGGTGCGCCACGTCGTGGAACTGGGCGACCACCATACATTCATTGCCGAGGTCACGAATGTTCACCTGAACCAGCAGATCAGCGGCCGCCCCGATGAAGCGGTCCTGCACATGAAGGATCTGGGCGAAAAGGTGTTCTACGGCGGCTGACCGCCCGCGCCGCCATGGCCAGACATGCCTGTACGGGCGGTTCCGGCCATGGCGCACGTGACCAGATTTCCCTTACATCGGATGGCAGGGGCGGATTCAGGCCACCGGGTCGCTTCCGTGCCGGATGGGTCTGTTTTCAATCCCGCCCGCGCGTGTTCGGCCCCGGCGTCGGACACGCTGCCCATCTATCCGGGCCGATCGCCATGGGTACATCCGCAGGGCTTATGGCGATCATTTCATGATGAAATATGAATTACTGTAAAACGCACCTAGGGTCTGTCATTCAAGACCTAACAGGCTCTGGCGGCGCAATGGGGCAGTAACATCTCATTATACCAATATATCTGCACAGCGTATAAATGTTTTTCGTATTCTCTAGTACGGTACACCATGAGATTTAAGATTTTACTAATCGCCTGAGCATATGCTTCTCGAAAGAGAATCAAAAAATACGTTCAGGCAGGACCGCAGGAAGCTTACAATGACAACGATTACGAGTAATATTTCATGGTCTGGATCATGGTCGAGGCTCCTGGCTGATCCCACGGCTTACGATACCCCGACCACATCCAGCGACGCGGAATCGTCGTCAATAAGCACGATTGCCGCCAGCGACGATGGCGATACGGTCGTGCTTTCGCAAGAAGCCCAGCAGGCTGTCAATATGGACTCTGGACACGATGACGGCGGTCTTGATGCCGTTTCGGCAATCTATACCGCAGCCGCGACTGTCATTAATAGTGCGTCATCCAGCGATGAAGAAAAAATTGCAGCCTTTGGCGCAGCTTACACCCTGTCATCATTGTCGAACATCCAAACGATTGGACCAGCTCAATATGATGTCTCTTCATATGGGTATAAATTTGAAATGCTCGAAGGAAAATTCTTTGACGATATAAAAAATAGCTCTCTGATGAATACATTCCTGAATACGCCTATGTATAACATACCAGGAAACGCTTCTGATTCTCAAAAAGCACTTGCCGATATTTTATATGATTCGGGCGGCATCTCAGCGTATGGCACCAATAGCCTGTCCATCAACCTTCAGGAAACCACCACGCAAGCGACTGATGGAAGCACGACAACAAGCTATTCTTTCTCGTATAAGCATGGAGCAGAAGTACAAGCGGACACTCAAGTAGATAACGGCGGATTGATTGACCCAATGAGTGCATTCTCCGACGGGAAAACCCCTACACAGAAGGAACCAGACTTCGCGCAAGGTTACGTGGGGTCGTTCGTCGATGTATCGATCAAATATATAAAGAAGAACTCGATTGGTTTTGAAGATGCGCGAGCAAAGTTAGACCAGGAAATCGTGGATGAACTGTTCGGCTCTTCCAATTCAAAAGGCAAAATAACGTCATCAGATAGCAATGAACAGACACAAAAAGAGAACGACACGAACAGTATAAATGCATAGATGATGGCGCATCGCTTTCTGATATCCTGAAACAGTCATCTACCGTACACGTGTAAAAAAAACTTATCTTAAATTACTGAATGAAAGTTCATACTGGAAATAAGGAAGGCAACACACGCGACAATGCAAGTAAAAATATGGGAAATTAAATATTATAATTTGAAATAATTATATAATGTGTCGTAAAATATGTGTGCCCGTGCGGGATAAAATACAATGCGATCGCTGAATGTTTTCGTTCCCGTTTCTTTACAAGCGGTAATGCCTCGAACAAACTCCTATCAGGAAAATCGGACCATTCCATTACTGCTGACGGCATCATTGGCCAGTCTCGCATGCGGTCATACTGTCTTGGTCTGATGGTTTTCGGTATGCGCAAACGCAATGACATGAAGACTTGCGAGTGTTGAATCGTGACGCTCGTAATACTTGACGAGTCTGCGGCATCGTGCAGGGCCTGTTAGACCTTGATATGGTCTGCTGTAGTCGCGATGAGGATGACGGGGAGGGAGGACGCAGCCGTCTTTTCATAGCGTATGGCGACGGCCCGCCACTCCTTGAGCCTTGCCCACAGGTTTTCGACCAGATGCCGGTATCTGTAAGCCCATTTTGGACAGGCGAATTCTGGATCATTCTTCCTGGGCGGGATGACAGGGCAAGATCCCCGGCTCCAGAGAGACTCACGGAATCTGTGTGAGGCATAACCATGATCGCAGACGACATGGATCGGTGGGTATGGCAGGTCCTCAAGCAGGGCGTAGGCACACGGTAGTTCGTGCCCTCGAGAAAGACCATGCCGAGGGCCTGATCCCTGTCTTTGACCTTTTCAAAGAGACGCTGCCATGCTCCGAGCTTCGACCATCGAATGAACAACTGTGCGGCAATCCACCAGGGACCAAACCCAGATGGCAGGGCATGCCATTTCGCGCCGTTCTGATGGCGCCAGAAAATCGCGGAGATCGTCCGTCGAAGGTTCTTCGGCGGGGTCTTGCCCTTTGGACGGACTTCCTCGATCAAAGGCTCCCAGACGGGCCATGCGGTATCAGAAAAGACAGACTGCATCATGCTCATCATAAACAGCCATGCAGCCCGGATTGTCATTCAAGGTCTAACAGGCCCTAGAATTTGGGTAACGGAATATGGGGTGAGAACAGGCACCCAAGGGCTATTCCACCCAGAAACAGAACCACCATCAATGTTGTCAGCATGGCGTGCCTGCGTTCCGTGGGGGTGGCGAAGGGTGGTTTGAGGCTCTTGTCAGCCAGCGGGGGTGGCTCGCCTTTTGAATGGAAATTGCTGCTCATGGCCGCATTCCTTATTGCAGGGTTGCCGGCCCTGAACGTCCCCTGCATCCCGTAAGTTTCGCGCCACCGGAATAAAGGCTCCGGCCACAAAACCCGCACCCCGGTCATTCACTGCGTTGTGAAGGCATCGTTTCCCCGCGCCATGGCGTTCTGCCCCGTGGAATGTCCGGGGCCACCCCGGCGCCACGCCCGCGTGCCAGCGACATGCGGCATGTCCGGGCACAAATGTAATATAAAAAACGGAATACGGATGGATGGCAGCGCTGTTCACGCCCCGCGCCAATGTCATCATGGTCACAGGCATGGTGGGGTGCGCCTGCATGGTCACGGCTGGCATCCTGCTGTGGTTCACATGGCCCTATACCGACTATGCCCGGCATGTGGGCTGGGTGGTCGAGCAGCCTGTCCCGTTCAGCCACCAGCATCATGTTGCGGGTCTGGGGCTGGATTGCCGGTTCTGTCACAGCAGCGTGGAACGGAGCGCGCAGGCCAGCATGCCCCCGACCTTCACATGCATGACATGCCATTCACAGATATGGACGGATGCCGGGGTGCTGGCGCGCGTGCGTGACAGCTTCGTGCATGATGTCCCGCTGGTCTGGCAGCGCGTCACCAATGTGCCCGATTATGTCTATTTCAACCACGGCATCCATGTCGCCAAGGGCGTGGGCTGCGAAAGCTGCCATGGCAATGTCGCCACCATGCCGCTGACCTATAAAGCCCGGACCCTGACGATGCAGTTCTGCCTCGACTGCCATCGCGATCCCGGCCCGCAGCTTCGTCCGGCTGAAAACATATTTGATCCCGACTGGCACCGTGACCGCACAACACCCCCACCGGCGGCACTGGTGGCGCAGTACCATGTGGGCGGGCGCAACCTGACGGAATGCGCGATATGCCACCGCTAGGCTGGCCCGCCGGACGCGGCGCGCGGCGCAGGCTCACGGGCCTGTCCGGGAGCGAACTGGCCCAACATTTCCCCCAGCTTGAAGCGGCCCTGTCGCACACGCTCGACCGGCGGCGCACGCTCAGGCTGCTGGCGCTGGCGCTGGCAAGCGGCGGGGTGGCAGGGTGCGATCCCGGCACGCCGGACCGGGGGTTCGTCTCGGCCGTAAGGGCTGCGGAAGGCGTGGTGCCCGGTATCCCCAATATCTACGCCACGGCGCATGTGCGCGATGGGTATGCCGAGGGTATTCTCGTCACCCACCAGATGGGCCGCCCCACCAAGATCGAGGGAAATCCCGCGCACCCCGCCAGTCAGGGCGGCACGGACGCCATGGCGCAGGCCCTGATCCATGATTTTTACGATCCCGACCGCGCCAGCGGCCCGCTGCATCTGGGGCTTCCCACTTCATGGCAGGACGTGGCGGCCGCCATGCGCGCGATGCGCCCGGCCACCACGGCGGAACGGCCCGGCAGCCCGGCTTCCGGTGCCGGATTGCGTATTTTGAGCGGTACGGTGACATCCCCCACGCTGGGCAGGGTGATGGACCAGATTCTGGCAGCCAGCCCGGGTGCCCGGTGGCACCAGTGGGATGCGATCGGGCGGGAAGGCGTCCGGCAGGGCCACAGCCTTGCCTATGGTCAGCCGGTTTCGGTCCTGCCTGACCTGACGCGGGCGGATGTAGTGCTGGCGCTGGACAGTGACCTGCTTGACAGCGCGCCGGGGCATCTTGCCCATGCCCGCTCATTCGCCACGCGGCGCAACCCCGTGCGCGGCGTCATGAACCGCCTGTACGCGGTAGAACCCACCCCATCACTGACCGGGGTTGCGGCGGATCACCGCCTTGTCGCGTCACCCGCCATGCTTGATGAGGTGATCGGCCGGCTTTCGGCCCATATCCTGCAAAACGAAGCGCCCTCGGGCGGGCCGGACTGGCTTGCCCCGCTGGTGGCGGACCTGCGTGGTAACCATGGCCGCGCCCTGATCCATCTCGGCCCCCATCATCCGCCCGAGGTCCACGCCATGGTGCAGGCCATGAACGAGGCGCTGGGCGGGCGCGGGCGGGTGTTCGATGTGCTTGAACCGCCCGAATACCAGCCCGCCATACCCCCGGACACTTTGTCCACCCTGATGGACGACATGGAAAGCGGCGCGGTGGGGGCGCTGGTCATTGTTGATGTCAATCCCGTCCAGCAGGTTCCGCGCTTTGCCGCCGCCCTGCGCCATGTGGCGACCAGCATCACCCTGGCGGACCGCCCGCATGAAACGGCAGTCACCACCCACTGGCATATCCCGCTGGCCCATGGGCTGGAGGACTGGGGCGACGCCCGGGGGCACGATGGTACGGTGGCCCTGATCCAGCCGCAGGCCATGCCGCTATATGGCGGAATGAACGCACCCGGCGCGCTGCTGGCCTGCCTCGGGCTGCCGCAGCAGGCCCCCATGGACCTGGTGCGCGCGACATGGCGGGAACACCTGCCAGCCCCGCGGGACTGGCACGATGCCCTGGCCGCCGGTGTTGTCGCGCGCACGGCGTCCCGCCGCGTGGATGCCGCCCTGCAGCACGGGGCCGTGCGCGTGGCCTCGCCCGTATCCTATCCGCGCAGGTCCGCGCAGCCTGTCCTGCTGCTGCGGCCCGATCCGTACCTGTGGGATGGGCGGGGGGCCAACAATCCATGGTTGCAGGAACTGCCGCGCCCGTTGAGCAAGGTGGTATGGGACAACCCGCTGCTGATCCCCCCCGATCTCGCCCGCGACATGAAACTGCGCAATGGCGATGTGGTGACGCTGGCGCAGGGGGAGACCCATACGCGGCTGCCGGTCTGGATACAGCCGGGGCAGGCGGCCGGGTGCGTGGTGGGTTTTCTGGGCTGGGGGCGCAGCCATGCGGGGCAGACGGGCAACCATGTCGGCACTGACCTCTATCCCTTCCGCGCGGCGTCCGGCCCCCTGCGCATCGGGGTGGACAGCGGCGCGGCTATTCCCGTCGCCTGCACGGAACACCACGCCACCACCATCGAAAGCCAGCCCTCACGCGTGGCACGACACGGCACGCTGGCGCAGTTCAGGGAAAATCCGGCCTTTCTGGCCGATGGCGGGGCAGGGGAAGGACAGGACACGCTGTACCGCAGGCCGCCCGATGCACCCGTGGCGTGGGGGATGAGCATCGACCTCAATGCCTGCATCGGCTGCAATGCGTGTGTTGCAGCCTGCCAGGTGGAAAACAACATTCCGGTGGTGGGACGCGACGAGGTGCTGCGCCAGCGCGAGATGCACTGGCTGCGGATTGACCGCACCCACGAAGGAACGCCGGATGCACCCGACACGTTCTTCCAGCCGATGCTGTGCATGCATTGCGAGCAGGCCCCGTGCGAGACCGTCTGTCCGGTAGGGGCGACGACACATGATTCCGAGGGCCTGAACGTGATGGTCTATAACCGGTGCATCGGAACCAAGTTCTGCTCCAACAACTGCCCGTACAAGGTCCGGCGGTTCAATTACTTCGCGTTCGCGCAGCACGAAAGCCGCCCGCCCATCAGCCGCAATCCCGATGTATCGGTCCGCACGCGCGGGGTCATGGAAAAATGCACCTTCTGCGTGCAGCGCATCGCACAGGCCCGTATCACTTCGGATCGTGACGGCGTGCCCGAACAGGTCGTGACCGCATGCCAGTCCGCCTGTCCCACGCAGGCCATAAGCTTTGGTGACATCAACGACCCCACGGCGGAGGTCTCGCGCCGCAAGGCCAGCCCGCTGGACTACGCCGCACTGGCCGAACAGGGCACGCATCCGCGCGTGACGTACGAAGGCCGCATCCGTAACCGCAACCCGGATATCATGTCATGACGCCCGGCACGGCCATGGCGGGAGAAGATGGGCGCATCATCCACCCCGATGAGACGCCGCATTCCCTGACGGAGCGGATATGCGTGGCGACCCTGCGCCCCGATGGCGGGCGGTGGACGCCGCTGTGGTGGTGGCTGTGCATGGGGGTGGCGCTGGCGCTGCTGGCGGGGGGCGTGGTGTCCGTGGCGTGGCTGTTTTACGCCGGGCTGGGCATATGGGGCATCGACTGGCCGGTGGCGTGGGGGTTCGATATCCTCAATTACGTGTGGTGGATCGCCATCGCATCTGGCGGTACGTTCATTTCCGCGCTGTTCTTCCTGCTGCGCGCACCGTGGCGGACATCGCTCAACCGGCTGGCCGAGAGCCTGACACTGTGCGCCGCCCTGTGCGCGGCCATATTCCCGATTCTGCATCTGGGGCGGCCGCAGTTCTTTTACTGGCTGTTTCCCTATCCCAACACCATGGGGCTGTGGGCGCAGTTCCGCAGCCCGCTGGTGTGGGATTTTTTCGCGATCCTGGCCTATGTCGGCTGTTCGGTCATGTTCTGGTATTTTGGCCTGCTGCCGGATCTGGCAACACTGCGTGATCGGGCACAGCGCCGCTGGCAGCAAATATTTTATGGTGTGCTGGCGCTGGGGTTCCGGGGTTCGGGCCTGCAATGGCGGCATTACCAGCCGGTCTATGGGCTGATGGCCGCACTCATGGCGCCGCTGGTGGTGTCCGTCCACAGTATCGTGGGCATGGATTTTGCAGGCGGTGCGGCAACGGGGTGGCATTCAACGCAGTTTCCGCCGTTCTTCGTGTTCGGGGCGGGGCTGTCCGGCTTCGCCATCGTGCTGCTGGCGGTCATACCGCTGCGCCGGGCCATGGGACTTCAGCCCTACATCACCACCTGGCACATCGACGTGCTGGGGCGGCTGCTGCTCACGAGCAGCCTGTGCGTGGCCTATGCCTATGTCATGGATGTGTTTTCAGCCTTCTATGGCCCTGACGCGGCGGAGCGGACACTGTTCGCCTTCCGGCTTCATGGGCTGTACGCGCCCATCTACTGGGGCACAATCCTGCTGAACATCGTCTTTCCGCAATTCCTGTGGTGGCGTCGGGTGCGGCTGAACCAGCCGGTTGTGTGGCTGGTCTGTCTGGGCGTGATCATTGGCATGTGGCTTGAACGCTTCCAGATCATCGTGACCAGCCTGGCGCGCACGCAGCTTCCCTCCGCATGGGGGCAGTACACGCCCACATTCTGGGAATGGAGCCTGCTGGGCGGCACGATCGGCCTGTTCCTGACCACGTTCCTGCTGCTTGTGCGCTTCATCCCCATGCTGGCCATGGCCGAGATGCGGGCCATGCTGGGGGACCGGCCCTGATCATCGCCACGTTCAGCACCGGGGCCGCCCTGCGTGCGGCGGCGGGCGAACTGCGGCGCGATGCAGGCGCTGTGGCTGAAACCCACAGCCCGACCCCGCTGGCAGATACTCCGTCCGGCTCCATCGTGCCGCTGCTGATGCTGGGGGGCGGGCTGCTGGGGGG
>NZ_QUWV01000242.1 GCF_003403295.1 Komagataeibacter melaceti
AGATGATGCCGGGGAGTGTGGAGGCATGGGTCAAATCTCGATGAAAATTTCCGCCCTACCCGGGTCAGTTCTCAGTGAAAATCAACACTGGGTGCCTTGGACGGAGACACATTGGAATGCTTGGCTGGTAAAATCAAAGCAACTGGTCACAAGCCTAGAAGCGCTAGAATTCTTAGGGAATCGTGATGAGCGTAATGCTTTGATTGACAAGAATAAGCCGCATTGGGATGCATTAAAACCGTGGCTGTTGGCACTTTCAGACGGAAAGTGCTGGTTCTCCGAAGTTCGAGAGTTGTATTCGCATTACGACGTCGAACACTTTCGGCCAAAGAAAGAAGCAAAGGCATTGGACGGTATCGAACGCGATGGCTATTGGTGGCTGGCCTTTGACTACATGAATTTCCGGCTTTGTGGCAACGTAGGCAACCGCAAGAAGGGGGGGTGGTTTCCGTTGAAGCAGGGTTCGCTCTGCTCGACCTATTTGGAGCCCTGTGAGGAATCCGAGGCTCGTTATTTGCTGGACCCGATTGACGATGACGACGTTTCACTGATTGCATTCGACGAAGAAGGTAAGGTCATCCCCGTACCGGGAGCCTCAGCTTGGGAGCAGGAGCGCGTAAACGTGACCGTGCTGCGACTCAAGCTAAACGAACATGTCCCTCTGGCAGAGGAGCGACGCAAGGTTTGGCAGAAGGTTGATGCATTGATCGGGAGCTGTCACGTTAACTGTAGTATGGTAGAGAGGAGTGATGAGCAAAGAGGTTGTGAGCTACAAAAGACATCGTTTTCCACGCGAA
>NZ_QUWV01000243.1 GCF_003403295.1 Komagataeibacter melaceti
TCCTCACCCCAGTCGAACTGGAAGGCTTCCCCGGGCTGGAAGCTCAGGGGCACGAAAACACCCCGACCCGTTGTCTGGCGTGCCTGGTACTGTTCGTGTTTCCATTGCCGGATAAAAGCGGCCACCCGTCCGTAGGATCCATCATAACCCAGTGCCACAAGGTCTTCATGCAGTCGTCGCGCCGTGCGCCGGTTCTTGCGGGGGCGAGCGGCTTCCAGGACCAGCCATCCCCTCAGCCTGTCAGCAAACGGGTCCAGTCGGCCGGGACGTTCGGGTACCTGGAACCGCGGTTCAATACTCTGTGCCCGGAGATATTTCCGGATCGTATTGCGTGACAGTCCCGTCCGGCGTTCGATCTCGCGGATCGGAAGATGATCCCGGCAGTGCCACCGACGGATCACACTCAGAAGCTCCATGTCAATCACTCCTCAAACCCCCAGCAGATGCTGCCGGGGAGTGTGAAGGCATGGGTCAAATCTCGATGAAAATTTCCGCCCTACCCGGGTCAGTTCTCAGTGAAAATCAACATGCTTGAGATATGGTATTGATAAAAAGGTCTAATAGAAGGTAAAAACGACTGAATCGTTAAAAATGGTTTGTCTCTATGAAATAGTAAATTAATAAATAATAATAAAATATTGGAGGTGTTTCGAAAAAATATTATTATTAATAAAGGTAATTTAGCAATAATGAGCAAGTGAATAATGATTAATAAAGATTTTCTGTTTACATCGGAATCCGTATCCGAAGGACATCCTGACAAGGTCGCCGACCGGATCAGTGATACCGTTCTCGACGCATTTCTGGCCGCGGACGGTGAATCGCGCGTTGCGTGTGAAACGATGGTCACCACCAACCGCATCATTCTGGCTGGTGAAGTGCGCGGTCCGGCCTCCGTCACGCCGGAGAAGCTCATCCAGGGCGCGCGTGATGCGGTAAAGGACATCGGCTATGACCAGGCCGGTTTCTCCTGGCGCAACGCGGAAGTCGAATATTACCTGCATGCGCAGTCCGCCGATATTGCGGTGGGCGTGGACAGCGCGAGGGAGAAGGACGAAGGCGCTGGCGACCAGGGCATCATGTTCGGTTTCGCCACGCGTGAGACCGAAAGCCTGATGCCCGCGCCGCTGTTTTACGCGCATGAAATCCTGCACCGCGTGCGTGACCTGCGCAAGGCGGGCGACCCGCGTGCCGCTGCGCTGCAGCCGGATGCGAAAAGCCAGGTGACCCTGCGCTATGTCGATGGCAAGCCCGTTGGCGCCACCTCGGTCGTGATCTCCACCCAGCATGTCGAAGGTGCCAGCCAGGCCACCATCCGTGAGGAACTGGGCAGCATCGTGCGTGATGTCCTGCCGCAGGGCTGGATGTGCCCCGAGGACGAATTCTACGTCAACCCGACCGGCGTGTTCGTGATCGGTGGCCCGGATGGTGACTGCGGCCTGACGGGACGCAAGATCATCGTGGACACCTATGGCGGTGCGGCCCCGCATGGCGGCGGCGCGTTCTCGGGCAAGGACCCGACGAAGGTTGACCGTTCAGCTGCCTATGCCTGCCGCTACCTGGCCAAGAATGTGATTGCCGCCGGTCTGGCCGACCGCTGCACACTGCAGATTTCCTACGCCATCGGCGTGTCCCACCCGCTGTCGGTCTATGTTGACCTTGATGGCACGGGCAAGGACGTGGATGAGGTCAAGCTGGGCCGCGTGCTGCGCGAAGTCATGGACCTCTCCCCCCGTGGCATCCGCAAGCACCTGCGCCTGAACCGCCCGATCTACACCCAGACTTCCGCCTATGGCCATTTTGGCCGTACGCCGGATGCGGCGAAGGACGATTTCACCTGGGAGCAGACCGATCTGGTCGATGCCCTGCGTGGTGCCTTAAATCGCTAATTCATTGAAAATATTTTAAAATCAGAAGAAAGTTACCATTATTATGACAGACTACAAGGTCAAAGACATCTCCCTCGCTGAATGGGGCCGCAAGGAAATCTCCATCGCGGAAGGCGAAATGCCGGGTCTCATGGCGCTGCGCGCGGAGTATGGTGAGTCCAAGCCGCTGAAGGGCGCGCGCATTGCGGGCTGCCTGCACATGACGATCCAGACCGCGGTCCTGATCGAGACCCTGACGGCGCTGGGGGCCACGGTCCGCTGGTCTTCGTGCAACATCTTCTCGACGCAGGACCAGGCTGCCGCCGCCATCGCCGCGACGGGCGTGCCGGTCTTCGCATGGAAGGGCCTGACCGAGGACGAGTTCAACTGGTGCATCGAGCAGACGGTCCGTGGGCCGGATGGCTGGACGCCCAACATGATCCTGGATGATGGTGGCGACCTGACCATCCTCATGCATGACAAGTACCCCGAGCTGCTCGAAGAGGTGCGCGGCATCTCCGAAGAGACGACAACAGGTGTCCACCGCCTGTGGGAAATGGCCAAGAAGGGCCTGCTGCGCGTTCCGGCCATCAACGTGAACGACAGCGTGACCAAGTCGAAGTTCGACAACCTGTACGGCTGCCGTGAAAGCCTGGTGGACGCCATCCGCCGTGGCACCGACGTGATGATGGCGGGCAAGGTTGCCGTGGTTGCCGGTTACGGTGACGTGGGCAAGGGTTCCGCCGCATCCCTGCGCAACGCGGGCTGCCGCGTGCTGGTGACGGAAGTGGACCCCATCTGCGCGCTGCAGGCCGCGATGGAAGGCTACGAGGTCGTGACGATGGAAGAAGCCGCCCCGCGCGGCGATATCTTCGTGACCGCCACGGGCAACGTGGACATCATCACGCTCGACCACATGCGCGAGATGAAGCACCGCGCCATCGTGTGCAACATCGGTCACTTCGATTCCGAAATCCAGATCGGTGCCCTGCGCAACTTCAAGTGGGACAACATCAAGCCACAGGTCGATGAGGTCGTCTTCCCCGATGGCAAGCGCCTGATCGTCCTGTCCGAAGGCCGTCTGGTGAACCTGGGCAACGCGACGGGCCACCCGTCCTTCGTCATGTCCGCGTCGTTCACCAACCAGACGCTGGCCCAGATCGAACTGTGGACCGCACCGGAAAACAAGTACGAAAACAAGGTCTATACCCTGCCGAAGCACCTTGATGAAAAGGTCGCGGCACTGCATCTGGCCAAGGTGGGGGCTCACCTGTCCAAGATGACGCAGAAGCAGGCCGACTACATTGACGTACCCGTCAATGGGCCGTTCAAGAATGACCTGTATCGTTACTAATCGGCGTTTCTGCCCTATTGTGACCGAAAAGGGCGGGAGATTAAATATGTCTGGAAGTCGTATATGATTACTCGCCCCCATCTCCTTGACGCCCTTCGTGAACAGGTTCTGCTTTGTGATGGCGGCATGGGTTCACGCGTGCAGCTTCTGGATCTGGAAGTGGAACGTGATTACTGGGGGCAGGAAAACTGCACCGAAATCCTGAACCTCTCCCGCCCCGAACTGGTGCGCGAAATCCACCGTGGCTATTTCGAGGCCGGGGCGGACATGGTGGAAACCAACAGCTTTGGCGGCACACCCATAACGCTGGGTGAGTTCGGACTGGCCGACCGCGCGCGTGAGATCAACCGCACCGCCGCCCATCTGGCGCGCGAGGCGGCGGAAAGCTTTTCCGACGGGCGGCACCGCTACGTGGTCGGTTCCATCGGGCCGGGCACCAAGCTGCCCTCGCTTGGCAACATTGATTACGACACGCTGGAAGCGGGCC
>NZ_QUWV01000244.1 GCF_003403295.1 Komagataeibacter melaceti
CTTCCCGGAAAAGGTTGCCGCCATCCCCTCGATCGCCTGCCGTTTCCACTGGGCGATCATCGTCTGATGCACCCCATGTTTCGAAGCCGGTTCCGCCAGCGTCAGTTCTCCACGGATCGCTTCCAGGGCAACCCGTGATTTGAACGCCGCCGCATACCTCTTGCGCGTAACCTTGCCCATAAAACCCGTTCTCTCTCAGGTCGGATTATAGCTTATTGCCCTGTCCGAAAAATGGGGACCACCTCTCTTTTCCCTTGTCGGTCAGGAGGAGGGCCGGTTTTTCCGGGTGCGGACTTTCCTGCATGGACGCCCCCACACGCGATAATCACAGTTATCGCGTGTGGGGGAATTAAACCGCGTCAGATCGGCCCCAGCCATGGGGCGGCAGGCAGGCCATCACGAGGGGAGCAGGCTCCTGACGCCGTGCCAGTCGGGAGCCACAGGCGCAGCACCCGATCGCCAGGCGGCTGCCCTGGAGATCGCCCTCGGCTCCCCAGGGGGGGCTGTGGATCGGAGACGTAACGCCTGCGGTCGATGGCCGCGCAACCGGACATCCGGGAGAGCAGGACCCGTCAGGAGGAGAGGGAAGGGCGATGACCGCCTTTCCCTGGCGGGATGACCAGATGGCGGCGCCTAGTTCGGGATTACGAACGTCGCATCGACGTGTCAAAGGCCATGATTCTCGTCGCCATGGGAACCAATCTCATGCGCAGAAACGCTCACCCGTGATTTTCCAAACAGGTTCTAATTAGGCTCAGGACCCGTTGATTTAATTGCGGAGATCTGATTCAGGCTCTGTGAGGAGACTGGAGATGAGCGACCTGTTTTGGCTGACGGACGAACCAATGGAGCGTCTGCGGCCCTTTTTCCCAAAGAGCCACGGTAGAGTCCGCGTTGATGACCGCCGCGTGCTGAGCGGCATCATTTTTGTCAATCGGAACGGCTTGCGCTGGCGCGATGCGCCCCGGGAATACGGTCCACACAAGACGCTCTACAACCGTTGGAAGCGCTGGGGCGCCATGGGGATCTTCGCCCGGATGATGGATGGTCTGGCCGCCGGAAAGGCAGAACCCCAGACCATCATGATTGATGCGACGTATCTCAAGGCACACCGTACGGCTTCGAGCCTGCGGCTAAAAAAGGGGGGCCAGGTCGCCTGATCGGCCGCACCAAAGGTGGCATGAACACGAAGCTGCATGCGATCACCGATCAGAGCGGACGACTGCTGAGCTTTTTCATGACTGCGGGACAGATCAGCGATTATACCGGTGCAGCTGCCCTGCTGGACAGTCTTCCGGGAGCACAATGGATGCTGGGAGATCGCGGGTATGACGCCGACTGGTTCAGGGACGCCCTGGAAGCGAAAGGTATAAAAGCCCTGCATTCCAGGATGGAAATCTCGCGGAAAACCGGTCAAATACGACAAGAAAAAATATAAACGCCGCAGCCGTATCGAGATCATGTTCGGAAGGCTCAAGGACTGGCGGCGGGTTGCAACCCGCTACGACAGATGCCCGACCGTCTTCTTCTCAGCCATCTGCCTCGCTGCCACCGTCATCTTCTGGCGCTGATCAATGAGTCCTGACCCTAAAATAGACACTCAATCAGAATGAATTTCATGCCTAAAACCGTAATAACACCCGATAATAGAACCAATTATTGCCCCTATAACCATCATTATTTCAGTGGTATTAGTCAAAACTGGTAATAGGATTGCTCCTATGCCTGCACCAGTCAGTGCACCCAAAATTCTTCCAAAGATACTTACATCTCTTTCCATCATGAATGTAGTTCCACAGTATCTACATACAGACGCATCGCTCGGAATTTGAGACCTACAGTTTGGGCATGTTTTTGTTTTCATGGCGCTAATCTTTTTGTAATTTCCTAAAAAATTTAAAAATATTATATCTGATTCTACATACCGGCTCTAGGTGTTTAGTCCCGGGGTTTGATGGGTTGGATTGATGATGAATCTTTCCGGGTCTGAAGTCCAGATCCTGCAGATGTATTCATAGGGCGTGAGACCTTTGAGGATCCTGAGCCTTCGTCCAAAAATATAGGCGGCTATGAAATCATTGAGGTGAGACCTCAACTGCTCATGACTGTCATAATGAAAGCGTTTGACAGTTGCTTCCTTGATCGTGCGGTTCATCCGCTCGACCTGGCCATTGGTCCAGGGGTGATTGGGCTTTGTCAGGCGATGCTCGATCCCGTTGCTCTCGCAGATCATGTCGAAACGCATGGAACGTGACCATGCCATACCGCGGTTACGGAGCTGCTCGGCGAGCTGGATGCCATTGTCGGTCAGGATGGTATGAATCCGGTAGGGCACGACACGCAGAAGATGTTCGAGAAACTCCCAGGCGGTTCTTCTGTTGGCCTTGTCCGCGAGTTGCACCACCGCGAACTTGCTTGTCCGGTCTATGGCGACGAAAAGATGCAGCTTGCCTTCAGCGGTCTGGACCGCGGCGATGTCGAGGTGGAAGAACCCGATCGGGTAGCGTCTGAAGCGCTGACGCTTCGGTTTGTCCCCTTCAATGTCAGGCAGCCGTGACATCCCATGACGCTGAAGGCAGCGATGCAGGGCTGAGCGTGTCAGATGCGGGATGGTGGCCTGCAACGCATAAAGACAATCGTCCAGCGGCATAAAGTATGTCGCCGGAAAGCTACGACCATCGCTTCGTCCGTCTCGGACAGAACCGTTGAGCGCGGCTTTTGGGGACCGGTCTTCTGATCCTCGACAGTCGGACGCTTCCGCCATTTCGCCACCGTTTTTGGATTGATCCCAAACTTCTCGCTCAGCGCCGAGAGCGAAGCCTGCGATCGCTGTATTGCTGCTCGCACCGCGTGCGTGGTCGTGGCGCTGCCATGACGTATCTGTCCCATAATGCTTCCTTCCACTCGCGTGAAAATACCACACCATCAAACCCTGGGACTAAACACCTAGTCATCTGGAACTGAAGTTCGGCTCATTGTCTTGTGACAGAAGCGCTTCACCGAGGCGAGGATCTGGTCGGCTGATTTGACCCA
>NZ_QUWV01000028.1 GCF_003403295.1 Komagataeibacter melaceti
CCCCCGGCAGCCCCTCGAATGAAGCCGTGATGGTGCCGTCCGGATTGGTCTCCAGATCGACCGGGTAAGCGTAAAGCATCCTCATACCTCCAGATCGGTTTCGGTCAGTCCGAGATCCTTGATGATCTTGCGGAATGTCCCGGTGGCAATGTCACCGCGATGGTTCGACACCACGGTCGGCCTGCCGTTCAGCCGTACCACGATGTGCGACCCCTTTCCCTTACGTTCGGTCATGTCCCAGCCATTCTTGTTGGCAAGGCGGCGGAGACGGGCGAGGAGGTCAGCGGCTTTCATGTCCACAATATCGCGCACATATGCGCGAGTGTCAAATGAAATCGGTCATAAATGAACGAGAAAAACCACCCGCTTGCAAACCTGCGTAAACTCGGCTGCCGTCCGGCTGCACACCGGCCCGGGCAGCCGCACCTTTCCGCCATGCGTGGCTTCATGGCCCGGCAGGCCCCGGCAAGGCTGGACCGCAGCCATATCGACCCGCACCCGGCCATGCTGGGCAATGACCAGATCGGGGACTGTACAAGTGCGGGCATCGGCAACCACCTGCACGCCACGGCGGCGCTGGCCGGTTCCGATGTGGCGGGGATCACCACGGATGCGGCGGTACGGTTCTACAGCCTCTCCACCGGCTACGTGCCGGGCAACCCGGCCACGGATAATGGCGGCATCGAGGTGGACGTGCTGGGATACGCACAGCGTGAGGGCTACGCTCTGACCACACAGACGCTGTTCCCCCTGTGGGGCAGCGCCGACCCGGCCGACCTGAATGGGGTGCGCAACATCGCGGCTGGCCTGTCCGCCGCCTATCTGGGCGTGCAGCTGGCGGATGCGGATATGTGGCAGGACCAGGACGGCAACCTGCCGCCGGTGTGGGATACGGACAGTCCCGCAGCCCATGGCGACCCCACGCCGGGCAGCGCGGGCGGGCACTGCCTGCTGCTGTGGGATTATACCGGCACGGCGGATACCGACCTCGTGACGCTGCTGACATGGGGCACGAAGCAGAAGGCCACGTGGCGATGGGTGCGCTCGCGCATCATGGAGGCGCACGGCCTGGCATGGCGGCAGCTCCTGCCCGCAGGGATGCTGTCACCCTCGGGGCAGGACTGGGAGGCACTGGTGGCCGCGAATGATGCCTATCTGGATGGCGCAGCATGAGCGGCCCCCATGGGGCTGACCGGGTGGTGTTCGTCCTCGCCAGCCTGTTCGGCATGGCCGGGTGCGCGCTCCAGCCCGGACCGGTGCACACCACCATCCCGCAGGCCATGGCCTCCATCCAGAGCAGCCTCGCGCAGGCCGGGGTGGTTTCGGTCTCGCATGCCGGTGACTGGACGGCCGCGCAGCAGGCCCGGTTTGCGCAGGCGGTGCGCGCGGCCCAGTGCGGGCAGCACACGCCCGACCCCGTGGTTGGCACGATTGCGGGGGATGTGACGCTGCAACTGTCCGGCGGCTTCACGCAGGGCGGGCAGTTCAGCGTGGGAACGATCACCACAGCACCGACCTTCGGGATCGAGGGTGACGCCAGCCGCACGCGCGGGCAGACGGTCAGCCTGCCGGTGGCCTACGCCCCGCTGTCATCCCTGCCGGATGTGGAGATGTCACGGCAGCTTGGTTACGAAACGGAGATGCTGTCTCAGAACGATGACACCCGGCACACCGAAGCAGCCCGACTGACTGCTGATCGGGATGAGTTGGAAAAAAGGGTTCGCAGCCTGCTTGATAGCTGGAGCATAAGCGAGTGCATCGACCACATACCGGTCAAGCCATTCGCGGGCATCCACAGACGATCCAGATAGAAGCGAATCGCAAGAATCCGCTCTGGTCCACTGGACCAGAATCACATATTCGAATCGCAGCGATTTTTAATTTATTGGGCAACAATATAACGGAAAACTACCATTTTTGCGGGAGTGCCCTGTTTTGGTAAGGGAGAGGTCGACAGTTCAATCCTGTCCAGCAGCACCATGATTTCCCCCGATATTTCCATATTCCCGGTTTACCTGCCATATGCGCGGGTCAATCATGCATATCCGCCCGTGGGGCCTGTGCATGTCCGGCCCTGCCATGCCCCCGCGCTATGGGGGCGGAAAAGCTGGTGGAACCCCGGTATGTCCTAAAAGCGGTTTCACGCCTGCTTTCCCACGCGCTACGTGGGGGCCGTGCGGGAAAACGCCCATAATGCAACGCCCGTCAAAACCGGACAGGACATGCCCACATGGATGGCCCATGGGGTTGCCTGTATTTTCTGGAGTTACGGATGCGTATTCTTGTTACTGGCACGGCGGGATTCATCGGCTATCACGTCGCCCGCCGCCTGCTGCGCGACGGGCACGCCGTAACGGGCATTGATGGCATGACAGCCTATTACGACGTGGCGCTCAAGCGCAGGCGACACGCCATGCTACGCGAATCCGCCGGGTTTACCTGCCATGAATTCCTGCTGGAAGACGCACAGGCACTTGCGGATGTCTTTACCGGATGCGAACCGGAACTGGTGATCCACCTGGCGGCACAGGCAGGCGTGCGCTACAGCATGGAAAATCCGCAGGCCTATATCAACGCCAACATCATCGGCACCTGCAACGTGCTGGAACAGGCCCGCGCGCACCCGCCCCGGCATCTCATGCTTGCCTCCACGTCCTCGGTCTATGGGGCAAACCGGAGCGTGCCGTTTGCCGAATCCCAGCGCTGCGACCATCCGCTCAGCCTCTATGCCGCAACCAAGAAGGCGACCGAGGATCTGGCCCACTCCTATTCCCACCTGTGGAACCTGCCCATTACCATATGCCGCTTCTTCACGGTTTATGGCCCGTGGGGGCGCCCGGACATGGCGCTGTTCCGGTTTACGGCCAATACGCTCCAGGGCAGGCCGATCGACGTTTACAATAACGGCGATATGGCGCGTGATTTTACTTATATTGATGATGTGGTTGAGGCGGTCCGCCGTCTCTCCACCACGCCGCCACGGGGGCCGGGGGAGAGTGACGCCGGCGCAAGCCCGGTCGCGCCGTGCCGGGTCGTCAATATTGGCAGCGGCAGGCCGGTCAGCCTGCTGGCGTTCATCGAATCCATTGAAAAGGCATTGGGCACGCCGTGCATCCGCAACGACCTGCCCATGCAGCCCGGTGACATGCCACGCACATGGGCAGACTGTTCCGCCCTGCGTGCCCTGACCGGCTTTACGCCTGACACCTCCGTGCAGGCGGGGGTGGAGGCGTTCGTTGCGTGGTACAGGACCTGTTACGCCACCACTGTGGCCAGCCCGGCCGCGCAGTAGCGAAAAGCCTCAGCCCCGCGCCGCGTTATCCAGCCCAAGCGCCGCCATATCGGCTGGCGGGGCGGCCAGCATGCAGGCAACGCCGGTTGTGCTGTCCACGACCATGCGGATATCCACCGGACCTTCCGCGCCGAACAGGTCCGATGTCACGCCATAGGCCGGGCGCAGCGGTTCATCCTGACCGGCCTCATGCCGGGCGATCTCGGTCATGATGCGGGCCAGCGCGCGCTCAAGCCCCTCCATCACGCGGGAGGGGGCAAGGCGGGGACGGTCCGGCGCGCCTTCACCCGTGCAATGCAGTTCCAGCAGTCGCGCCCAGGACGCTGCCGGAATGAACATGGGCATACGCGTGCCGTCATTATGGCGCTCGGCATGCATGATGCGGCGCGTATTGGCCAGGCCGATCACGTCAATGCGCGGCAGGTCATCGCCAATACGGGCGTCAATGGTGCGGGGGGTCTCAGCCATGGGGCATTGTCCGGTCAAATTTCTGCGGAAGTTTCAGGATATCCTGTGCCGACAGCGCGGGAGAAATGAAGAAGCCCTGTATCCGCTCCGGCGCCATGTCCATGACCAGATCAAACTGCTCACGGGTCTCGACCCCTTCCACCGTTACTTCCATGCCCAGCCCCTGCCCCATCTCAATCAGGCTGGACAGGACCATGCACGCACCGGGGCTGCCTACGATGTTCTCCACAATGGACTGGTCGATCTTGATCTGGGAAAAGGGCAGTTCGCGCAGGTGGCTCAGGACGGTCATGCCCTTGCCGAAATTATCCAGCGCGATCCTGAACCCGCCCTGCGCAAGGTCGCGCAGGTGCCGCAGGCCCTGATCCGCCCGGCGGCCATGCAGCATGGCTTCGGTCACTTCCAGCACGAAACTGTCCGGTGACATGCCAAAGCGTTTCAGCGCGTCTTCCAGTTCGCGGCGATAGTCATCCCGCACCAGATCCATCCGTGACAGGTTGATGGCAAGCTGGCGTGGCGGCAGGCCGTGATCCTTCCAGATGGTGGCGTCACGCTGGAAGGATTCGATCATGCACGGGCCCATGGCCTGCGCCAGCCCGGCATCGGTAAACACGTCGGAAAAATCTTCCGCCGCAAGCAGCCCGCGCTGGGGGTGGTGCCAGCGCAGCAGGGCCTCGATCTGGTCAATCTGCAGGGTGCGGCAGTTCAGGACGGGCTGGTAATATACCTCGAACTGGTTGCGCTCGACACCACAGCGCGCCTCGCTCAAAATCGTCACACGGGCCTGCGCGCGCTCACGCAGGGCCTTCGTGAACATCTGGGACTGCTTGCCCCCTGCGCGCTTGGCGGCGTACATCGCCATGTCGGCGTTTTTCTGCACGTCCTCCATCGTATCAGTGCCGTCCAGCAGCACGGCCCCGATGCTGCCCGCGACACTTACGGTAACCGTCTCGATATCTATGGGGCGCTCCAGAATGGCCTGAAGGCGGTCCATGTACCGATCAAGCGGCATGTCCTCAAGCGTGCGGTGCAGAATTACCGCGAACTCATCACCCCCCAGCCTGCTGACCGGATCATCGGGGTGGGTCAGTTCGATCAGGCGCGAGGCAATGGCGCGCAGCACCGTGTCGCCCGCGTGGTGGCCATGCACGTCGTTGATCTGCTTGAAGCCGTCCAGGTCAAACATGAGCAGCGCGGGCTGGACCGTGCCCGGTTCGCGGCAGCGCGCGATCTCGTCCGCCAGCGCGGTGTTGAACCCGCCACGGTTGAGCAGGCCGGTCAGCGTATCCGTTTCCGCCAGTTCACACAGGCGGTCGCGGGTGTTCATGAGTTCGGTAATCTCGAAACGGCTGGCGACATAGCCCTGAATCTGGCCGTTTTTATCAATTTTTGGGATGATGGTGGTCGCGACCCAGTACAGCGTGCCGTCCTTGGCGCGGTTGCAGATATTGCCCTGCCACAGTTCGCCGGTCGTGATCGTGCGGTACATGTCACGGAAGAAATTCGCGTCATGATACCCGGAATTGACGATACGATGGGTGGAACCGATCAGTTCCTCACGCGAATACTGGCTGATTTCACAAAAGCGGTCATTTACATACGTAATTACGCCCCTGCTGTCGGTAATGGCGACAATCAGGATATTATCTACCAGATCCGCCCAGAAATCCGCATCCTGACGTGTCAGTGCCCGCAGCCGGTCATCGTGTTGCAATGCCATTTTCCCGTCTGGAAATCATAATAGATAATATGGAATACTTCATTAAAATCAACTCGGCATTCAGCCTGTTACACGCGTACTATCTGCCTGCGCGTGGTCCTGTTTTTGGTTATGACTGTACACCCGCTCCCGCCGGGCCCTGCTTACCTGCCGCGGGGGTAATAAACGAGCCACGCTCCTGACCAGTCCGGAACCAATTTTCCAGTTCGGCCGGGGGCAGTGGTTTGGCAAAAAGGTAACCCTGCATAACATCGCAATGCAATTTTTCCAAAAGACGATGCTGCTGTACCGTCTCCACCCCTTCGGTCACGACCGTCAGCCCCAGCCTGCTGCCAATCCCGATCACCGCCATGGTCACGGCCTGGGCGTTGGCGTCATGCTCGAAATCATTGATGAAGCTGCGGTCGATCTTGATCTCGCTCAGCGGCAGGCGTGTCAGCCGCGAAAGTGAGGAATAGCCCGTGCCGAAATCATCCATCGACAGGCCGACCTCAAGCTTGCGGATGGCATGCAGCACGTCTTCCGTATCCCCGCTGCCATCCATCATGACGCTTTCGGTAATTTCCACCGTCAGGCGGTCAGGCGTCAGGTTATGGTGCGCCAGCAGGTTGGCGATGAATTCAGGCAGCGCGCGGTTGCGGAAATGCACAGCCGACAGGTTGACCGAAACAGTCGGCACATGCATGCCCGCCTTGTCCCATTTGACCATCTGCTGGCACGCTTCCTGCAGGGACCACCGGCCGATCGCCTCGATCTGGCCGGTTTCCTCCGCCACCGCGATGAAGCGCGAGGGATAGATGTTGCCCAGCTTGGGGTGATGCCACCGTGACAGGGCCTCCACCCCGTACAGGCCGCCGGTCATGGTTTCCACCTGCGGCTGGTAATGCAGGTTGAGCAGGCCCTTGGCCAGCGCATCCCGCAATGCCGAGCCGAGCATGAGCCGCTCCTGCGCCACCTGGTTCTTTTCATGCCCGGCAAAGCGATAGACGCCGCGCCCGTCTTCCTTGGCCTGATGGGCCGCCACGTCGGCCAGGCTCAGCAGGGTCTCGCTGTCCGGCCCGTTCTCGGGGAAGGTGCATATCCCCACGCAGCAGGAGATGCTGAGCGTGTTTTCACCCACCTGCAGCGGCTTGCCGATGGCGTTGATCAGCTTTTCGGCAAACTGTTCGGCTTTTTCGTGCGTACAGTCGGGAATGACGATGATGAATTCATCCCCGCCCGAGCGGCTGACGATGCAGTCATCATGCACCTGCGAGCGGATGCGCCGCCCGATCTCGATCAGGAAACGGTCGGCATTTACATGGCCAAGCGCGTCATTGATGTCACGGAAGCGGTCGATATCGACCATGAACAGCGAAAACCGGCTGTCGCCACCGCGCATGATCAGCCGGTCGATGATGTTGTGCAGCGAGGTCCGGTTGAGCAGCCCGGTCAGGCGGTCAAAATTGGAGAGCTTGGCGATATGCAGCCGTGTCTCGTTCTGCTCGATCGCCAGGGCGCAGAACGGCACGCATGTCGAGACCACGCGTTCGGGCCATTCCCGCGCCGTATCACCGCCGCGCATGTAAACGGCGAAAATGCCCATCACCTGCCCCGTGCGCGAGATGATGGGGGAGGAACAGCACCGCTCCAGCCCCAGCGAACGGGCGACGGACTGGTAGCTGGACCACACGACCGCATTGGTGGCCGCCGGGTCCTGCCCCAGTGCGGCAAGCTGTTCGTCCGTAATGACAATGCTGTCCAGCGCGGTGCGGAAGCGCGTGGGCATGCCGGGCGACGCCAGTACCTGAAGGTGGCGCGCACGGTCGATCAGGATCAGGGCCGCCATGGCATCGGGCACGAAGCGGTCCACCCGGCGGCACAGCAGGTCGCCCACTTCCCTGATCGTCTGGTCGGATGCCAGGGCCTGGAGCACGTCGTTCTGGAGGATGAGGATCTTGCGCTGGCGGCTCTGTTCCGTCACATCCTTCATGACGGCGATGTAGTAGATCTTGCTGGTGTCAGTCAGTTGCACGCGCGAGATCGAGAGCTCACCGGTTACATGCTCGCCATTGGCGCGCTGGAACTCCACCTCACGCGATGTACCAACAATCCGGCCGATTCCCGTGGCGCGGTTACGGTCAATGAACTCGTTATGCTGGACGCGGTCGGGCACGGGTACGAGACAGTCCACATTCTGCCCCATGACTTCCTCACGCGACAGGCCCCATATCTTCTCGGCCGCCGGGTTGAAGAAGATGATGCAGTTATGCTCATCAATCACAACCATGGGATCAATCGCCTGCTCCATGGCGGAAAGCAGGACATCGGCGCTAATCTTCGGCTGATCCACCGTAAACTCCAGACATCGGCGCGACTGCTGCACCACTGAGACTACCCTATCCTGACTCGTGCAGGCCCGCAGCCCATACCATGCCAGTCCCGATTGCGTCAGTCCCGTCATGGGCCAGCAACAAAGCGTCACACGCATGGTTGCCCTGTGCCGGGGCCGTGCGTGCGGTGGGCGTGAAGCGGCGCGATACGCCCGTTCGCCCTGCCATGCTCACAGTCTGCTCAGCCCCGCCAGCGTTCGAGATCCTGTGGTAACATGCCAGCCAGCGGGCGGCAGGCGTAAGCACTTTCGCTTTCGGGCTGGGGTATGTTCTGGCGCAGTTCGGCAGCCCCGGCCGAGACCGCGCGCCACGCCGCCTGTGCCAGCGCCTTGCGGCTGGGGAAGTCCGCCGGGTCCAGCGGCGGGTGCAGCAGCACGGTTGCCCGCATCGACCGCCATTTGAGCAGCTGCCACACATGCGGGCCCAGCTCCATATCCCCATACCATGCGAAGACCGGACGCCGCGCACGGTTGACCGGCACGCCCTCAAGCTGGTCATACACGACCGAAACCGGCTGGATCAGCGGGATCATGCCAGGCTTTGCCGCAATCAGGGCGGCCTCGCTGGGGGCTTCGGCCGGTTCCTTGCCCGGCGGCAGGCGTGGCGGCTTGGCTATGGCGAAAAAGGCCGAAAGGAAGGGCAGGACACGCGACCCGTCCGATGATGTCCCTTCGGGGAACAGGATCAGGTTGTCACCTTCCACCATGAGCCGGTGCAGCATCTCGTCACGTTCACGGCCCGTGGTGCTGCGCTGGCGGCTGACGAATATGGTCCGCCCGATGCGCGAGACCAGCCCCATGATGGGCCAGCCCTCAATATCGCCCTTGGCCACGAAATTGGAGGGCAGCACCGTGCCCAGCACCGGCACGTCAAGCCATGTGGAATGGTTGGAGACGTAAATGACCGGCCGCTCGCCACGCTGGCGCGCGCGCCGCCCGCCCACGCCGCCCGCTCTGCGGCCCACCACGCGGATACGCAGCGAAAGCAGCAGGCACAGCCCGCCCCAGACCATGCGCGTCCAACGTATCTTGGCCGTGCCGGGAAATAGCAGCAGCACCGCCTCGAACCCGACGGACAGCGGCACCCATACGGTAATGGCCGCAAGCCGCCCCACGCATCGGGCGGTGCGGGCATATTCACGCACCCGCCCCGAAGGGGCCACGGACATGGCGGCAATGGCCCGCGCGGCGTCCGACCCGGCTTCCGGCGCGATCACCCGCCGCGACGCACGCCGCGCGGACAGGGAGGTTACAGGTGACGGGGAACGACGCCGGATGAAGCGGCGGATAAAATCGGCGATCATGCGCCTATCCATAGCCCGCCATCATGGCGCACGACAATATACGCGAAACCGACAGCGGCCTGACGTGTCATGCGCGCAACGCCCGCAACATCGCGCAAGGCCCCGCCTGTAACGATCCGCACGCACCGTGCACGATGTCCGTACAGCCACGCGGCCACACCTGTCATTACTTGCGCCCCTGCGTGCCCTGACTGCTGGACCATGCGGAAATAGCGGTCCATGCTAGGGTCTGGCTTTCAGGAGTTTGTTTCATGTCCCGATGCAGCCGTCACGGCAGGGCCGCCGCCGTAACGACCGCCTTCATCATCCTTGCCACCCTCCCGCCCGCGCCGGTGCGGGCGGCGGATGGTGTGCTGAATGTGCTGACATGGTGCGATCATGAAGACCCCGAACTGCTCACCCCCTTCGAGCAGGCCAACAGCGTGCGCATCCACTTCAAGGACATTGACAGCACTGCCGCCGCCCGCGCCATCCTGCGCCAGTCACAGGCAGGGGACTGGGACGTGCTCATCATGGACGAGACCGATACCGCAGCCCTCGCCGCTGACGGGCTGCTGATGCCGCTGGACCCGGCAGCGTTCCCCACGGCGGAAGTGCCCGCCACGATCGGTGACCCGGCAATGGGGTCCTACCGGGGGGAACTGTATTCCGTGCCGGAAAAATACGACTACAACGCCGTGGCCTTCAACCGGGCGCGGGTTGACGCGGCGGACATGGACGACATCAACGCCATCTGGCAGCCGCGCTACCGTGGCCGCATCGCGATATATGACAGCTACCTGCCCGTGCTTTCCTATGTCGCGCTGTCCCTCGGGCGTGATCCCGCGCATCTGGATGATGCCGACCTGCCTGCCCTGCGCACCCGGCTGGCGGCCCTGCGCGCCAGCGCCGCCATTGTGGATGACATGCCCGGCGTGCAGCAGGCGCTGGCTGACGGGCAGGTGGATATTGTGGTGGGCGGTGGCGCATGGACCACCGCGGGCGTGGACGAGGACGGCACGGTCGCAACACCCGCCAGCCCGTCATCAGCGCCGCCGTCGGCACATCCCGACCTGACCTTTACCGTGCCCCGGCAGGGCGGCATGCGCTGGCAGCATGGGGTTTCGGTGCTTGCGACATCGCAGCGCAAGGCGCTTGCCCTTGCCTTCGCGCAGTACCTGCGCACACCGGCGGCGCAGGCGCGGCTTGCCACGTCCTCATGTTACTGGGGCATGCCGGCCAGTCCCCTCGCCCCGCTCGATCCCGCCGCGAAGACGGCCCTGCACTGGGATGACCAGCCCGCCTACATCGCGGCCAGCCATCCCTATCCCGTCATAGACCATGCGATGGACGGCAAGCTGCGCGCGCTGTGGGATGATGTAATGAAACAGGGCGCGCCCGTGGCACCGCCCACCCCCGCGCAGGAGGGCGGCGGCGATACGGCTCAGCCGTAATGCGGGCCGGGCTGGCGGGCCAGCGCACGCTCGGCCAGCAGGCCGAAGATCAGCCCCAGGCTGCCCCACAGCACAAGCTGCATGCCCAGCGCGGCCTCACGGAAGCGCCACAGCACGACGGCGGGGAAATTGTCCGGCACTTCACTGATATCCGGCAGCGCCCATTGCAGCAGGCCGACCAGCACCACGAAAATGGCCCCGCCACATAACGTGGCATTCCAGTTCCCCAGCCGTGCCGCCAGAGCGCGCCCGGCCAGCACCGCCAGCGTCAGCGCGCACAGTGAGAACACCACCATCTCGAAATACGCCGCAGTGCGGATGCCGATCGTCTCGGGCTGGCCCACGGCGGGCGGATTGGCGGGGTATTTGAGGTCAGGCACCATGACCACCGCCAGAAAACCCGCCCCCGCCAGCAGCATGGCCAGCATACGCGGTGAAAAACGGCCGATCCGGCCATAGGCGGTTGCGAAAACGAGCGAAAACAGGCCCCCATAGGCCGCGCCGTACATGACCGCGGCGGTCAGCAGGCCAAGGGAGGCCTGCACCCCACGGCTGACCAGTTCCGGCTCCGGCGACTCACCGGAGGCCGCATCCATGGCGGCCTCGACGGCAATGGCGAGATTGACCTGCGGTTCCCCGAACACCCGGGCGAACACGAAAGCAAGGCAGGCCGCGAGGATACCGGCCAGCATGCCGCGCAGCAGAAGGCGACCGGCCATTAGCGGGCACCCCCGCATGGGGCTACGGAAAGGATAATCATGGAAATCGGGTCTCCTGTCGGGAAAGCGCGTCCCGCAACGGAATTGGCCTTATCCACCTGAGGGGTCTGACTTCCGCATGCGCGCATGCGGTGCACAGTGGCGCGACCGTGCCGGACTCTCACCGGCTTCCCTCACATGGATGACGAAGGCGGCAGTCAATACCGCGCCTGCCACCAAGTCAATGCCGCCCCCGCCCTTACGGCGTGGTGGCGGACGGGGTGGTAGTGGCAGGGGTGGAGGCAGGAAGAGAAACCGGGCTGGCCCGGCCCTGCGCCGCGCGCCACTGGCGCAGCGCATCAAGCGTGTGGGTGACATGGCCATCGGGCGATAGCGCGCTGTAGGCGTAGATGACCCGCCCATCGGGGGCGATCACGTAGGAGGTGCGGTTGGCGCGGTTGAGCAGCGGCAGGCGGCTGTCATACATGCGCGCGATCCGGCCCTGCGGATCGGTGGCGACAGGAAAGCGACCATGCCCCTCGCTTACGGAAAAACGGTCCAGCGTGGGCATGTCATCGGTCGAGACGCCAATCACCGTAGCCCCCAGCGCCGTGTACTGGTCCATGGCGCTGGCGAAGTCATGCGCCTCCATGGTGCAGCCACGGGTAAAGGCAGCAGGGTAGAAATACAGCACGACCGGCCCCTTGCGCAGGGCATCGGCCAGGTGGAAGCTGAACTCGCTGCCATTGCGCGTGGCCTGCGCATCGAACATCGGGGCCTGGCTGCCAACCGGCAGGGCCGCACGCGCGGGCGAGAAGCAGACAAACCCGGCAAAGGCCATCACCCCCACCAGCGGCAGGCACAGTCCCGGCAGGCACCAGCGTGAACGCCTGTAAAAATACCGCATGCTTCCCCTCACCCCGCAGACAGGGTTACCAACTTCATGTGGTGGGTGGCAGGATCTGGCACCCTCCGCCGCCCAGCCGCTGGCAGACTTTCTGCGCAGCCTCGTGCGACAGGCCGGTCAGCCTTGCACGATAGACATGACCATGATGCGATGCAACGCTTGCGACCTGCGTTCGTACCCCGCTTACGGAAACTTTTGCCCGGGCCTGTCCTGCGGCCTGTTCCGCCTGCCCGGCCGAACCGAAGGCTCCCACCTGCACCGACCAGTCATGCCCGCCCGCCATGCTGATCACACCCGGCTGCCCGGCGGCCGGGGCCATGGGGGCGATGCCGCTCCGCTCACGCGCGCTCCATGCTGCGCGCACGGCCGCCGCCTGCGGGGAAAGGGCCAGCGTTTCGGTTGGCGGGGTATGCTGGGCCGAGGCCAGAAGCTTCCGCCCCCGGCTGCGTCCCTGCTGCTGCGCCTGTGCGCGGGCAAGGGCGCGCGCCTCGATCAGCATATCGGCCTGTGAGCGGTTGGCCGGGGTGACGCCGGCGATCCGTGGCCCGATGGAGGCGACGTAATCGCGCGTTTCCTTAGGCAGGGTGTGATAGCGGTCCAGAAAGTCATCCAGCCGCCCCGGCCCGCTGTTATAGGCGGCCAGAAAGCCGGGCGAGCCGTAAATATCGTACATTTCGCGGATATAGGCCGTGCCCGCGACGATGTTGTCATGTGGTTCGAACGCATCGGGACCGAGATTGTAGCGTGCGCGCATCTCGTCATAAGTGGGCGGCATGAGCTGCATGAGCCCCATGGCGCCGGGCAGCGAGGTCACGAACTGGCCGTTACGATAGAGCTGGCCGCCCGATTCGCGCTGCATGACCTGACGTATCCAGATGGCGGGCACGTCGAACCGCTGGGAGGCTTCGGTAATATAGGGACCCCACGGGTCCTCGGGCGGGCCGGGGGGGGTATAGCTGGCATGGGCGCGGGCACGGTAGGAATCGGCTTCGTGCAGCATCTGCTCGTCGCTCATCTGCCGTGGCCCGCCCTGGGCGCAGGCCGCCAGCAGGCCAACCAGCCCGAGCGCCAGCCATTGCAGGAAACGGCGGCTGGTGGGTGGCCTGGCCGTGTCGCCACCTATGTCAGATACCGCCCCTGCGCGCGCTGCCGCCATCTATTGTCGTGATCCCGCTCATGCCCCTGTCATCCATGCCGGATGGACCCGCATGGCCCACCCCGGGGGCAAAGGCCACGCACCATAACAGCGTGGCTCCGGCTTGTGCAATCCCGATGCGGACACCATGCGGAAATGGCGTTCCACGCCGTGGCGGGCGCTATTCCTCCACATAGGTGGCGGGGTCGCCCCCGGTGCGGTGGCCCGGCGCGTCCAGCGTGGCGAGGTCGCGCATGTCCTCATCCGTAAGCTGGAAGCTGAAGGCCTGCAGGTTGGCGCGCATGCGCTCGGGGTGGGCGCTTTTGGGAATGGGCACGGCGCCGGTCTGCACCACCCAGCGCAGCATGACCTGCGCGGGTGATTTGCCATGCCGCTCCGCCACGCGGCGCAGGGTCGGGTTTTCCAGTATCTGGCCCCGGCCCAGCGGGCTCCAGGCTTCGGTCAGGATGTCATGGCGGGCGTGGAAGGCGCGCTGCTCGGTTTGTGCGAAATCGACATGCATCTCGATCTGGTTGACGGCCGGGACCACGCCGGTCTCGTCAATCAGGCGCGTGATGTGCTCGGGCAGGAAGTTGGATACACCGATGGAGCGCGCCCGCCCCTGGTTGCGCAGCTCGATCAGGGCCTTCCAGCTTTCCACATACAGGTCCTTGCCGGGCAGCGGCCAGTGGATGAGGTAGAGGTCCACGTAGCTCATCTTCAGCAGTTGCAGGCTGCGGTCGAACGCGCGCAGCGTGCTGTCATAGCCCTGATCCGCGCCCCGCAGCTTGGTGGTGACGAAAATGTCCTCACGCCCGACATCATAGCTGACCAGCCCCGTGCCGACCCCGCTTTCATTGCCATAGCGCGATGCCGTGTCGAACAGCCGATACCCCACATCAAGCGCCTCGCGCACCGCGCTTTCGGCCTGCGGGTTGTCCATCGGGTAGGTGCCGAAGCCGATGGCGGGAATCCTGTAGCCGTCATTGAGGGGAAGCAGGGGGATGGTTGTCATGGTCGTTCCTTCGCCAGATGCGCCCGGCCGCGTGATGCCCTACATTGGAAGGGAGGACACTGGCGCGCTGGCCGGGACGGGACGTGATCGCCTGTACCCAGCCTAACGACACATGGCCGCATCCGGTTTATGCGCAGTTTTCAGGACTGGACTGCATATGGTTCATTGTCACCGCTCAGAAAGGACATCCATGACCGATCCATCCCCCACGCCCACCGCCGACCTGCACCACCAGATCCTGACGCTGGATACGCATGTCGATATTCCATGGCCCGACCGTGACGACTTCGCCACCGGCGCGCCATCACGGCGGGTGGACCTGCCGCGCATGCGCGCAGGCGGCATGGGGGCGGCGTGCCTCGTGGCCTATGTGGGCCAGGGCGGGTGCGATGCGGCGGGGCACATGGCGGCCTCCAGCCGGGCGCAGGCCATGCTGCGCGTGATCGGGGGGCTGGACCGGATCGCGGGGGTGCAGGTGTGCGACAGCGCCGGGGCCGTGCGCGCGGCCCATGCGGCGGGCGACATCGTCATCATCCCGGCGGTGGAGAACGGCTATGCGATCGGCGAAGACCTTTCGCTAATCGCCACGTTCCGCGATCTCGGCGCGCGTTACATGACGCTGACGCATAACGGGCATAACCGGCTGGCCGATTCGGCACGCCCCATGCTGCATCTGGGCGACCCGGACAGCATGCATGGCGGCCTTTCGGCGCTGGGGCGCGCTGCGGTGGCGGAGATGAACCGCGTGGGCATGCTGGTCGATATTTCCCACACGTCGCGCGATACGATGATGCAGGCGCTGGAACTGTCACGCGCGCCGGTCTTTGCCAGCCATTCGTGCGTGCGCAGCCTGTGCGACCACCCGCGCAACCTTGATGATGGTCAGCTTGACGCCCTGAAGGCCTGCGGGGGCGTGATCCACATCACCGCCATGGACGCCTTCCTGCGCCCGCGTGACGTGCGCGAGGTGCGCGCGGTCACGGTGGCGGATTTCGTGGACCATATTGATTACGCCGTGCAGCGAATCGGCATCGAGCATGTGGGCATCTCGTCCGATTTCGATGGCGGCGGCGGCATACGCGGCTGGGCCAACGCCGCGGAATCGGGCAACCTGACGGCGGAACTGCTGCGCCGGGGCTACGATCGCGCCCAGATCGCCGCACTGTGGGGGGAGAATTTCCTCCGCCTGATGCAACAGGCCGAGGACGTGGCCAGCGCGATGGCGTAACCACCTGTTTCCGCCTGCTCTGGATCACTTGCCCGCGACCGGCTATATCCTTTGCCGGATTGATGAACATGGGACAAGAAATGACCACCAGCACCGACTATAAAGTCAAGGATCTCTCTCTGGCCGAGTGGGGACGCAAGGAAATCTCCATCGCGGAAGGCGAAATGCCGGGTCTCATGGCGCTGCGCGCGGAGTATGGTGAGTCCAAGCCGCTGAAGGGCGCGCGCATTGCGGGCTGCCTGCACATGACGATCCAGACCGCGGTCCTGATCGAGACCCTGACGGCGCTGGGGGCCACGGTCCGCTGGTCTTCGTGCAACATCTTCTCGACGCAGGACCAGGCTGCCGCCGCCATCGCCGCGACGGGCGTGCCGGTCTTCGCATGGAAGGGCCTGACCGAGGACGAGTTCAACTGGTGCATCGAGCAGACGGTCCGCGGGCCGGATGGCTGGACGCCCAACATGATCCTGGATGATGGCGGCGACCTGACCATCCTCATGCATGACAAGTACCCCGACCTGCTCGAAGAGGTGCGCGGCATCTCCGAAGAGACGACAACGGGTGTCCACCGCCTGTGGGAAATGGCCAAGAAGGGCCTGCTGCGCGTTCCGGCCATCAACGTGAACGACAGCGTGACCAAGTCGAAGTTCGACAACCTGTACGGCTGCCGTGAAAGCCTGGTGGACGCCATCCGCCGTGGCACCGACGTGATGATGGCGGGCAAGGTTGCCGTGGTTGCCGGTTACGGTGACGTGGGCAAGGGTTCCGCCGCATCCCTGCGCAACGCGGGCTGCCGCGTGCTGGTGACGGAAGTCGACCCCATCTGCGCGCTGCAGGCCGCGATGGAAGGCTACGAGGTCGTGACCATGGAAGAAGCCGCCCCGCGCGGCGATATCTTCGTGACCGCCACGGGCAATGTGGACATCATCACGCTCGACCACATGCGCGAGATGAAGCACCGCGCCATCGTGTGCAACATCGGTCACTTCGATTCCGAAATTCAGATCGGTGCCCTGCGCAACTTCAAGTGGGACAACATCAAGCCGCAGGTCGATGAGGTCGTCTTCCCCGATGGCAAGCGCCTGATCGTCCTGTCCGAAGGCCGCCTGGTGAACCTGGGCAACGCGACGGGCCACCCGTCCTTCGTCATGTCCGCGTCGTTCACCAACCAGACGCTGGCCCAGATCGAACTGTGGACCGCACCGGAAAACAAGTACGAGAACAAGGTCTACACCCTGCCGAAGCACCTTGATGAAAAGGTCGCGGCACTGCATCTGGCCAAGGTGGGGGCCCACCTGTCCAAGATGACGCAGAAGCAGGCCGACTACATTGACGTGCCGGTGAACGGTCCGTTCAAGAACGACCTGTACCGTTACTAAGACCCCGCCAGAAGCCCCTGATACGCGTAACCGGCCCGGCATTCCGCCGGGCCGGAGCCTATGTTGGAGAACGAGACCATGAGCATCTTTGGTTCAATCATGTCCAAGATCTTCGCGTACACGGGCCTTGGCCATGCCGCCGCCACAACACCGGCGGCGGCCCCGGCAGCCACGGCCACGCCCGCCACGCCTGCGGCCACCCCTGCCCCGTCCCCCGCGCAGCCGGTGGATGTGGATGCAGTCCTGAGCGCAATGGCCGCGAAGAACCCGGAAAAGCTGAACTGGCAGACATCCATCGTTGACCTGCTCAAGCTTCTGGGGCTGGACAGCTCCCTGACCGCGCGCAAGGAACTGGCGGCCGAACTGCATTATGACGGGGATACGAACGATTCCGCGTCCATGAACATCTGGCTGCACGCACAGGTCATGCACAAACTGGCGCAGAACGGCGGCAAGGTTTCCCCCGACCTGCTGAAATAGTACCGGGCGGGATTGTTGCCGGGCGGGCGGACAGGTGGGTGGCCAGCGGCCACGCCACACCTGCCCGCCCGTTTCGTATGGCCCCGGACAGAACCGACACGACCACCGCGACACGCGGCATGATGGAGGGATACGCGATGGAGACCGTGCCCGATTTCCCCTTGACCGACAGCGCATCCCTGTCGTCGGACATGCCGTCGGCCCCCTCCGTTTCCAACGGGCTGGTCTGGGCCATCGCCTGCCAGCCGGGCCACCGCCCCGTCCGCCTGGATGACGAGCAGATTGTCCACGCGCTGGATGGCGGCTCCCCCGCCGGTCCCGAATCATGGGTCTGGCTGCATTACGATATTGTCCATACGGCCAGCCGCGCCCACATCCAGTCCATACCCTGCCTGCCCGAGGAGGTACGGCTTGCGCTGGGCAGCACCGACCGCGGCACGAACGTGGAGGCGGAAGGCGACATCGTGTACGGCGCACTGCCGGGCTTTGACGATGCAATGTCGGAAGATGACAAGAACCTTTCCGCATGGCGCTTCGCGGTGCTGCCCAACCTGCTGATCACCACACGCCGCCAGCCGGTCCCCGCACTTGGCATGGTCTATCGTGTGCTGCAACGCTCCGATTCATTCGATTCCCCCGCCGAGGTGGTGGATTATACCCTGCTGGAATTCGCCGATACGGTGCGGCGCAATATCGCCATGCTCGATGACAAGCTCGACCGGGCCGAGGACCTGCTGCTGACACTGGACCAGCACACGGATTTCGGGCGCATAAGCGGGCTGATCGGGCGCGTGCGCCGCCGTTCGACCGAATTGCGGCGCGTCATCTCGCCAGTGGACCGTATTTTCCATAACGAGGATCTGGAACTGCCCGAATGGGCGGAAGATGACATACGCGACCGTTCCCAACGCCAGATCCATGCGGCCCTTGATGACCTGCTGGCGCTACAGGACCGCGCACGCTCCCTGCAGGACGAACTGGCATCGGGCCAGGCGGAAGAAACCAACCGCCGCCTTTACACCGTGTCCATCGTGACCACGCTCATGCTGCCCGCAACCTTCGTTACCGGCTTTTTCGGCATGAATACCGGCGGCATGTTCCTAGCCTCGGGCGAACTGGGCACGGTCGAGGCGGGGGGCATCTGCTTCATATTCATGATGATTACATGGCTGCTGCTCAAGGTCATGAAGCTGCTGTAAGCCATGGCCCGCACAGCATATGGAATGTCCCGGCGGCATGGGGAGAGGGACATATTTCATTACGATCATATGTCCTTCTCAGCCGCCTGCCGCGCTGCTACCGTCATGTTCAGGATGCCATAAGCCATCCCGCCCCTAGACCTGCCTGGATATGAAATGACCGATTCCACCTGCCTGCCCGCCCTTGACCATGAACATTTCCTGCGGCGCGCCTTTGCCGTGGCGGAGCAGGCGCGGCTGGGGGGTGACCATCCCTTTGGCTGCATTCTGGTGGATGGGCAGGGCAATGTCGTGCTGGAACAGGGCAATGGCTACACGGCGGAAGGCGGCGACATGACCGCGCATGCGGAGCGCCTGCTGGCCACGCGCGCTTCCAAGAAATTTCCGCCTGCCGAACTGGCGTCATGCACGATGTACACCTCCGCCGAACCCTGTGCGATGTGTGCGGGGGCGGTGTACTGGAGCGGGATCGGCCGCGTCGTGTTCGGGCAGAGTGAACACGACCTGAAGGAAATGACCGGCAACCACCCGGAAAACCCGACACTCGACCTGCCCTGCCGCACGGTGTTTGCCGCAGGCCAGCGCCCGGTAGAGGTCATTGGCCCGATGCTGGAGGCAGAGGCGGCAGAACTCCAGCGCACGTTCTGGCGCACCAAGGAAGCCTGATTTCCCAAAGACTGTAGCAAGAATAATAAAAGTTTTTGGGTGCCGCCTTTTTTCAAAAAGGCGGCGTTACCTGATGCTTTTTGGAAAAAGCCTCACCAAAAACTTTCTTCTGACTGCCTGAAAATCACCCGGAACCTAAAACCCGGTCACGGTCTGCTGCCCGCTGGCCATGGAATAGGAGCAGGCGCGCTCCCCATCCGTTACGACCAGCCAGATGATGTTGCGCAGCCCCATGTAGAACTGCCCCGCATCACGCAGGGATGTGTAACCATGATGGCGGAACCATGAGGCCACGATGGTGGTCGGCTGGTTGCCAAAGGATTTACGGACCGTGTCCAGCAGCTTGCCGCACTGGTCGCGGTTGAAGCTGTCATGGTTTTCGTACCAGATCCCGACAAGGATGCTGTTCCGGCGCGGGTCGAAATCGGCCACGGGTGCGAGGTCACTGTCATAGCTGTCGGGCAGGCTGTCGATTTCATGCTGCATGGCGCGTTCGGCGCGGATCAGGCCCAGATCCATCATGGTCAGCTTGTCGGCAAATAATGTGCTGACCACCTGGGCCGCTGGCGTCTGGGCAGCAGCCGTGCCGCAATAGCTGCCAGCAAGGGCAAGAATCAGGAACAGATAACGCAAGATATCCCCCATGTCCGGACCGGTTCCCTGCATCCGTGGCATGGATGGGGTCTGCCGCCGCACGTCAATGGCCGCAAATTACATGTCATGACATGAATTAAATAAAAATAACCTTCCGATCCACGTGGGTTCCCTTGAAAGTCATGCAAATAAATCCTATCTGCCATGAAGGCAATGACTGACTTGGAGATGAAAGGGAGCCTGCGGCATGGAACGGATGAAGCTTGCCCTGCGGGGGTGGTTGCAGGTGCTGCGCGGTCAGATCGTCCGTGAAATGGGTTACGCCATTGGCAATGACAGACTTCAGCACCGTGGCGTGCTGATTGAAAAACGCGGGCACGGACTGATGTACCGCGCCCACCGCATGGGCATGACGGCCGCTCCGGCCCAGCCGGACCCGTATTCGCTGCCGCCCCGTTCCTGAAATCCGGGCGCCATATGGACCGGGGGAAAGACTCCCGGCCCCTGTTCACGAGTCGCCGGGTTTCCTCACATTATCCCCGCCTGCGCACAGGGCTATCCACAGGGTTGCCCGGATATTCGTCCCCCGAATCTGTGGATAAGGATACCGCCGGGGGCGTTAACGATGCCCCACCAGATGCTGGATATCGTCGCCCACATGGCGCAGCGCGTCACGGATGGACATATGGCGGCGGTTGCCCGCGGCCGAGACCACGGTAACGGTGGAGGTCATGCCCGCTGCCAGCACAAGGTCAGGTGGCACCCGGTCGATATGGACCCGCACCGGAATACGCTGCGCCAGCCGCACCCAGGTATAGACCGGGTCCACCGCGGGCAGCCCCTGTGTCGAGGTGGTGGCGTTGTTGCTGGCGATGCCGCGCGTAATGCTTTCCACATGACCGAACAGCGGTTCATGAAATCCCATGAGATCCAGCCGCACGGGGTC
The DNA here is from genome assembly GCF_003403295.1 of Komagataeibacter melaceti. Taxonomy (GTDB): domain Bacteria; phylum Pseudomonadota; class Alphaproteobacteria; order Acetobacterales; family Acetobacteraceae; genus Komagataeibacter; species Komagataeibacter melaceti. The sequence continues at coordinate 20,836 of NZ_QUWV01000028.1, forward strand.
GCCTGTCCTGATGGCGTGGATTTTCGTTTCCTCGAAATAGCCATCCACCCAGTAGGAATCGGTATCGATGATCTGGATGTTGACCTGCCCGGCATTGGCATAGTCGCCTGAACGCATGGTCAGGTTGGTGATGTAGCCATTGATCGAACTGCGCACCTCGGTCCGTTCAAGGTTGATGCGCGCCTGCCGCAGGTCCGCCAGCGCGGCGGCATATTGCGCTTCCGCCTGTTCGGCCACGGCTTCGAACTGCTGCTTTTCCTCACCCGACACCGCAACGCCGGAAATCTGCTGGCGGCGCTCGAACTGTGATGTCTTGAACTCCAGGTCCGCGCGGCGCTCATTCACGGCGGCGGTGGCGACATCCACCTTTACCTGAAAGTCGAACGGGTCGATCACGTACAGGATGTCGCCCTTGTGGACGAACTGGTTATCGTGCACGCGCACTTCGTTGATCTGGCCGGAAATGCGCGGCGCGATATTGGCCACCTGCGCGCGGACCTGCCCGTTCCGTGTCCACGGAGAGGCGGTATAGTAATCCCACAGCACGACCGCCACGACCATCGCGACAAGCAGGATGATCAGCGTAATGGCCAGACGTACAAGACGGTTTGCATAAGCGAACAAGTCAGTATTCTTTCACAGGATCAGTGTATAGAGACCAACAAGGCAGATCAGCAGCCCGAATTGCGCCAGTGGCGGGTTCCATACGAACCGCCACAGCCGCAGCCATGACAGCACGGCCCGCAGCACGAACAGCGTACACAGCGCCAGCCCGAGGTTCATGACAAAGGCGGAAACAAGCACGCCCTCCACATCAACAACCTGTCGCATCAGCCTGCCTTCCGTCCATCAATGACGCCATAATGCTGCAGGTGCGGCCGGGCGGCCTGCCACGCACGCTGCACCGCGTTCAGCCCCGCCATGAGGTTCACCGCCGCGTACTGCGTCTGTTCGGGCAGGTGGCGCGTGGGGCCGGGCACGGCCTGCAGCGCCCTTTCCATCTGCCGGGTCACATCCCACGGGGCATGCAGGACCAGTTCGCGCTGCGCGATCTCGGCGGCGGGGCGCAGCATGCCAATCCTGCGCGCCTGCCTGGCATAGGCGCGCGCACGGGCCAGCGCGCTGTCCAGTTCCGTAAAGGCGGCGAAGCTTTCCATCTGGTTGCGGTTGGTGGGGGTGGGCGGCAGGCGTTCGATCCAGAACTGCACCTGGGCCAGCCGGTCATAGGCGCGGGTCAGGCGGGGGGCACCTTCGGCCTCGCCGCGCCCGGCCATCTGGCGTTCCAGCGCGCGCACGATGCTCGCGGCCATCCAGAACCGCTGCCTGCGCGGGGAAGGCGGAAACAGCAGCACAAGGATGATGAACGCCAGAAGGGCCGCCAGCAGGTAGAAGATGTTGCGGTTGAGGAATTCGGTCGGGTTATAGCTCTGGTGGTTGTCCAGCCCCAGTATGGCGAAGAAGAACACCCCGTAATTGAAACCGATGGCCGCCGTTGTGGGGCGCATGAGCAGCAGGCAGGCCACCAGTGTCTGCGGGAGCAGGCTCAGGGCCAGGAACGGCATGTCCGCCCCGTGCAGCAGCACGACAAAGTTCAGCACCGCCGCCGTCAGCACGCTGCACGGGATACCGATCACGGCCCCCATGCCAAAGCGGGCCGTATCCACGTTCGTTGCAGCCAGTGTCAGGGTCAGCGCGGTCTGGGCCAGCGCCACCGTCGCCCCCGGCAGGCCGGTGATGACACAGACCCCGGCGGCCAGAGAAAAACCGATCAGCACCCGCAGCGCGCCAATCAGCGCCAGCCCGTAATTGGGCTGCGTGGCGATCCGCACGGTGCCGGTATTGGGAAAGCGCCCTTCCTCCCCCGCCAGCCGGGCCTGCCCGGCATGGATACCGGTGCGGGCCTCCAGCATGCGGGCCGCGCGTTCGATGGCGAAGGCTTCATCCGCATTGGGAATGTGGTGGGGCAGTTCCGCGCGCATCCTGTCGAGGATATGGGCACTGAATCCCGCCTGGTCGGTGCGCAGGTCGGTCTGGCTGGCGATGCGGGCAATGGCCTGCTCAATGACGGGATGGATATTGCCATGCCCCGTATGGCGGCCAAGGCCACGTGCACAGTCCAGCACCGTCAGCATGGAGACCATGGCCAGCCGCGCGCCGTTGGCCCGTGCGCCGCCACCTTCCAGTTCCGTGCGTGCGTAGGAAAGCTTCGTGGTCAGCGCGAGGATGCGCGCGGCCAGCTGCACATCGGCCTGTGCGCCACGGTCATACATGTGCACCAGTGCGGCACGCGCGGTCTCGCTTATGGGGCGGGTCAACTGTTTCAGCCCGTCCGCCAGCCCGCGCCATGCCTCGGGCGAGCCGGACATGATGTTGACCACCGCCACCGCGAACACCCCGATGGAAATGGCCGATGCGCGCGACAGGGCGACGTTGAAGACATCCTGCGGCCGGTCAATGCAGTTTACGGCCACCAGCGCCACGGTATAGCCCGACAGCAGCGCGCCATAGGAGCGGAAATCCCGCTCCAGCGAGCCCACGAATGCGCAGGCGGCCAGCCACAGCGCCACACCGCCCAGAAACGGCCCGCGCTGTTCATTCCAGACCGCCACCAGCACAATGGACACGCCCATGCCCACGACCGTGCCCAGCAGCCGGTAAAATGCCTTGGAAAGGGCCTGCCCGCGCAGCGGCTGCGCCAGGATCATGACCGTAACCCCCACCAGCAGCGGGTTGTCGATCTGGACCCAGAAGGCCGTTGCCAGCCCGATGACAAGGGAACACCACGTACGCAGGCTGAAACCCGCCCAGCCCGGGGGCAGCCTGTCCACCCATGGTAAGAACGCGCGCGCCATGTCGTGCAGGCGTCGTGCGCTTCCTGCCTCTATGTCTGGCATGGGCTCCCTGACCGTTCAGTGGCTTACTGTACCTGATACACCCAAAGTTGCTGTATATTCATAACAAATCATGAACACGAAAGTATCCGCCCGCCGCTCAGGCCGGGGAGACCACACGGTGGAGGACGACCTCACCCACGATGATCAGCGCAGGGCTGCCTATACCTGCCCCGGTTGCCTGCTGGACCAGCGTGCCCAGTGTTCCGGTCAGCACGCGCTGGTCCGCGCGGGTGCCGCGTTCGACAATCGCGGCAGGCCAGTCCGGCGGCAGGCCGTGATCCATCAGTTGGGCGCACAGCGCAGGCAGGGCGGATACGCCCATGTAGATGACAACCGTCTGCCCCGGCCGGGCCATGCTGTCCCATGGCAGGTGCAGCGTGCCATCGGCGCGGGCATGGCCGGTCACGAACATGCATGCCTGCGCGCAGTCGCGGTGCGTCAGGGGGATACCGGCATAGGCCGCGCACCCGTTTGCCGCCGTAATGCCGGGCACGACCTGAAAGGGGATGGCCGCGTCCATCAGGGCCTCGATCTCCTCACCGCCGCGGCCGAACACGAACGGGTCGCCCCCCTTCAGGCGCAGGACCCGCTGGCCCGCCTGCGCGCGGCGCACCAGTTCGGCGTTGATCTCCTCCTGCGGCATGGTGTGCCTGTTGCGGCGCTTGCCCACGAAAACCAGTTCCGCATCCCGGCGCACCCGGTCCAGCAGCGCGGGGGAGAGAAGCTGGTCATACAGCACGCTGTCCGCATTCTGCATCATGTGCAGCGCGCGCAGGGTCAGCAGGTCCGGATCACCCGGCCCCGCGCCCACCAGCCAGACCTCGCCACGCGCGGTGGTTCCGGCGATGATGTCATCCAGTATGGCGCGCGCGCGGGCGGTTTCGCCCTGCCGGGCCGCCTGCGCGCCCGCCCCGTCCAGAAAGGTTTCCCATACCCGCCTGCGGCGCACGATGTCAGGGCAGACGCGGCCGACATACTCACGCTGGGCCTGCATGAACAGGGCCAGTTCACCCGTGCCCTCGGGTATGGCGCTTTCCACCTGTTCGCGCAGGCGACGCGCCAGCACGGGCGCTGCCCCCCCGGTCGAGATGGCGATGCGCACGAGGCCCCGGTGGATCTGCGCGGGCGTGATGAAGCTGGAGGGCAGCGGGTCATCCACCGCGCAGACGGGAATGTTCATCTCATGCGCGATGGATGCCGCCGCGCGGTTGATCTCGCGGTCATCGGTGGCGGCATAGACCAGACGGCAGCCCGGCATCGCGTCGCGCAGCGTGGTGGCGTCGGCGCTGGTGGCGATATGGGTGATCGTGCCCTCCTCCTCCCACCGGCGCATCTCGTCATCCAGACGGGCGGCGATGACCTGCACCCGCGCGCGGTGCGCCAGCAGCAGGCGCACCTTGTTGGCGGCGATCATGCCCCCGCCCACCACCAGCACCCGGACATTGTCCAGACGCAGCGCAAGGGGGAACCATGCGGGTTCGGAAATATTGGTCATACAGTCAAACAGCCGGTCACGCCGGCATCCCGTAGCTGGTGAAAGGCGGGGCAGTCATGGCATATGGTGCGGCATGCCGCGCCATATCAGTGGGAGGCGACGTTCTTCAACCCCTCGACATATCCCCAGCGGGCCCATGTCGAACGGTCCTTGACCGATCCCGGCGTGTTGGTGGCGCATGCGGCCAGCGACAGCATGATGGCGCAGAGACCAAGAACGGGAAGAAAACGGGCCAAAAAAACCTCCTGCATGACGCAATGGCCGACATAGCAGAAAAGCCCTGCCACCACCACGCCAATACATGAATTGATGTCGGCCGCCCCCCTCACACCGGGGCGGGAATGGTGGTAAGCACCATCCGCCCGGCCTGCCCCCGCATGCCGGGGCCGTGGAAAGGAACAGCGTGGATGCAGCCCATGGAAACCATAAATACCGTGAACGACCTGCGCATGCGTGTCAGGGCATGGAAACAGGCCGGGCTGCGCGTGGGCGTGGTGCCGACAATGGGCGCGCTGCATGCGGGCCATCTGTCGCTGGTGCGCGCGGCACGCGCGCAGGCGGACCGCGTCATCACCACGGTTTTCGTCAACCCGATGCAGTTCGACAACGCCGATGACCTGACCACCTACCCCCGCACGCTGGAGGCGGATGCCCGCCTGCTGGCCGATGCCGGGGTGGATGTGCTGTACGCCCCCACGGCGGCGCAGATGTACCCGCCCGGCTTCGCCACCCGCATTACCGTATCCGGCGTGTCGGAAGGGCTGTGCGGCGGCGCGCGGCCAGGGCATTTTGATGGCGTGGCGACAGTGGTGTGCAAGCTGTTCATGCAGACGCTGGCGGACTGCGCCTTTTTTGGGGAAAAGGATTTCCAGCAGGTGCAGGTCATTCGCCGCATGGTGGCCGACCTTGATCTGCCGATCGAGATCGTGACCTGCCCCACAATGCGGGAGCCGGACGGGCTGGCCCTGTCATCGCGCAACCGGCGGCTGGACGCGGAACAGCGCAAGGCGGCACTGACCCTGCCCCGCACGCTGGAAGACTGCGCGCGCGAGATCGCGGCGGGGGCGGATGTGGCGCAAACCCTGGCGCAGGCCACGGCCCGGCTGGCCGCCGCCGGTTTTGATCCGGTGGATTATGTGGAACTACGGGCCGAGGCCGACCTGCAACCCGTGGGTAAGATGGCCCCCGATACGCGCGCACGCCTGCTGGCGGCGGCGTGGATGGGGAGCGTGCGGCTGATAGATGGCGTGCCCGTCCCGCCCGTGGGCTGACGGAGGCTTCGGGGCCGGGAGACGCTTCCCGGCCTTATCCCGCGCGTATCAGGCGTCGAGCTTGCGGGCCTCATCGGGCAGCATGATGGGGATACCGTCACGCACCGGAAAGGCCAGCCCCGCGCGCTTGCTGATCAGTTCACTGGCCTCACGGTCATAGACCAGCGGCCCCTTGGTCACGGGGCAGACAAGAATGGACAGCAGCCGGGAATCAAGCGGCGGTGCGGGGGGCGTCGTTTCGGTCATGGCGGCATATCCCATGCAGGTTGCGATCATTCATGCGACATCGGTCATGAGGGGGATGCACCCTCCTCAGGCTCATGTCCAGCCCCGTCCAGCAGATTGCGCAGGATCTGCGCGCGGGCGGCGGGGGTCGGGGCTTCCAGCATCATCTGGCGCGGCGCGGTGCCAAACGGGCAGATCATGGGCAGCGTGACCAGAAGGGCGGCATCGTCCATCTGGCGCAGCGCGTCCCATTGCGTGCTTACGCCCTGCGACTCGCAGAAATCATGCAGTGCGTTGAGCAGCCCCTCCCGGTCAAAGGGAATGTCATCCCCGCTATCCGTCAGGTCCGCCACGAAGGATGAGGCGTCAATCCGCCCCACCCTGTAACCCCGGCGCAGCTCAGTCTCGCGCAGCAGGCGGAAGCGCGCGATGCCCGTAAGCGTAATGGCGTATGTGCCATCCATGCGCTCGGTCATGGCGGTAATGCGGCCCACGCAGCCAATGCCGTACAGTGGCGGGGTGTCGCTGTGGCCATCATCCATGCCCGCATCGATGTCATCATCGGGGCCGGTATCTTCCATGCCGTCAAACGGGCGGGGCTGGATCATGCCGATCAGGCGGTTGCCAGCCAGCGCGTCCTCCACCAGCGCGATATAGCGCGGCTCGAACACATTGAGCGGCAGGCGCCCCTGCGGCAGCAGCAGGGCCTCGTCAAGCGGGAACAGCCCTAGTTCCGCCGGGAAATCCGCCAGCGTCATTTCCCCCAGCTGGGGAATGCGGCGGGGGATGTCATCGTGGATTATGACGGTTCCCCTTCTGTCATACCGCGTCACGAAAACAGCAGCGAGGACATGCGCCGCCGTGCGGCGACCGTGGCGGGATCGGTCTGGCCCCATGCCTCGAACAGGCGGATGAGCTGCAGGCGGGCCGCATCATCATTCCACTGCCGGTCTTCCTTCATGATGGTCAGCAGTTCATCGGCGGCTTCCGCGCGCTTGCCTGCGGCGTTCAGGGCGGCGGAGAGTTCGAAGCGGGCGGCGTAATCCTTCGGGTTGGCCTTGATACGCGCGCGGATTTCCTCTGCTGCCTCGGCGGCCTTACGGCCTTCGCGCTTGAGTTCAAGGGCCGCGCGCGCGCCAGTTATCTCGGCATGGTCGGCAATGGCCGGGGGTACGTCGTTAAGCGCGGTTTCAGCGCCTTCGTCCTCGCCCATTTCAATGAAGGCACGGATCAGGCCACCCCATGCGGTGGGGTTTTCCGGCTCGATTTCCAGCACCTGCGAGAACAGGCCCGCCGCCGCTTCCGCCCGGCCTTCCTCCATCGCGGCGCGGGCCGCGTCGATCAAGTCTGCCGCGGGCAGCGCACCGCCGCCTGCCTTCAGCACGCCCTCGATAAAGCGGCGTACCTCGCTCTCCGGCTTGGCGCCCTGGAACAGGTCAAGGATCTGTCCCTGCCAGAAAGCCGCGACCAGCGGAACCGACTGGACCGGCAGGCCGATCTGGCCAAGCTGCTGCACCAGCGCGCGGTTGGCGTCCACATCAATCTTGACCAGCCGCACCCGCCCACCGGCCGCACGTACCACCTTTTCCAGCACGGGGGTAAGCTGCTTGCACGGGTTGCACCACGTAGCCCAGAAATCGACCAGCACGGGCATGTTGCGGCTTGCTTCCACCACATCACGCATGAAGGTGTTCTGGCTGCCCTCCATCACCGGGTCGGGCGCGCCACCCGTCCGGGCGGCGGCCGGTCCGGAAGTGGCGGGCCGTGGTGTCTGGCCGATAATGTAGTCCATGTGGTTCGGTATCCTGTCGGTCTGCAGCCAGCATGGGAAAGGGGGCGGCATCTGCCCTGATACCCATGATGGCCGGTTCTTGTCGCTACATCATAGATTGTCATTCTATCGCGTGCCCGCAACCATATCGGGGTGGGATGAAAAAAAATCACAAAAAACGTTTTATCCCCCTTGCGCACCCTGATTGTTTACCGTAAACACCGCCTCACCGCGACGGAGCGCGGGCGTAGCTCAGGGGTAGAGCACAACCTTGCCAAGGTTGGGGTCGTGGGTTCGAATCCCATCGCCCGCTCCAGATTTCCTCCAAGGAAATCAGACGGACACGAGAAAGCCGCCGCAAGGCGGCTTTCGTCGTTTTGGGCCCCTTGCCCGATGCATGCCCATTTGCAGCGCAGCCGCAGGAATATTCCCGCAGCCAAAAGCAAGTTTCTGGCAACACCGCCTTTTTGAAAAAAGGCGGCACCTAAAAACTTTTATCTTCTTTCATCAATAGTCCGTTCCAGATCAGCCCTTTTGTGCAGTCAGGTTGCACCGCCCCGCATGCCGCCTAATGCCCAACGGGATTGACCATGGCCATGCGGACCGTCTCAATCTCATCATCAAGATAGCCCACGATATCGGTATTGTCGTACACCCCGTCAAAACGGGTGGCGGACAGTTCCGCCCGCATGGCCATGAGCCGGTCCCGCCGGTGGGCAAGCTGGACCACGTAGCGCGCCACCCAGGCGGGTTCCTCGGGTTCGAATCGGGCATCAAGGGAAGCCTGTGTGCAGTTATCGGGCAGGTAGGGGTCGTGCATGAAAAGCGCCTCCATTTGTATGATAAAAATACACAAATTGGATGCAGGCCCTGACGGAATTCTCCTGCGCGGATTTATTTCCTTGCTGTATGTGTGTTTTTTTAGCACAGATTGTGTATGGAAAATACGCACACAACCACACAACCCGCCCCGGCGCCACGCCGCACCCGCCCACCCCGTGTTGACTGGCGCGCCCTCATGCCCGCCGTCACGCAGTTGCGCATGCAGGGCTGCTCCACCCGCGAGACAGCGCGCAGGCTGGGCCTGAACATCAAGACATTGGAGGCCTATCTGCGCCGGCACAGGATTCGCCACGCCATACCGATGGACCGGCCCGACCAGGTGCGGCGCAACTGCCTGAACTGTGACACTGCCTTTGTAGCCGATGGCCGTTTCCTGCGCCTGTGCCCGGAATGTCGCGCCATGTTCGGATAAATTTGCTCACATTTATGTTTGTCCGGAACCCGCCCGTCGCCCACCCGCTTTACCTGAGCATCACAGCGCATCAGGACCCTCCGGATATGAACGTGCCCCCCGATACCCGCGACAACACCATTCATGACATCCATATCCGCCTGTCCCTGCATCATGATCAGGTGGGACAGAACGCCACCACACCATCCGGATCACGCACAATGACCGCACAACGTCCTGCCCGGCGGGGAACACGCTCACTCGCCCTTATGGCGCTGGCCCTGGTTCTGGCCAGTCAGGGTCTGGCCGGGTGCAAGCGACACAACGAAACCGTGGGTGAAAAAGTGGATCGTTTTGGCGACAAGGTGCAGGACAAACTGGACCCGCCGAAAGGCCCGGCGGAAAAAGCCGGTCGTTCGATTGACCGCACCCTGAATAATGACTGACCGCCATTTCCTTCGGGCATGCGGCGTATGCTGAAGGGTATTTGAGATAGGAATATAAAACGTTTTCGAGTGCCGCCTTTTTTTCAAAAAAGGCGGCGTTTCCTGAAGCTTTTTGAAAAAAGCTTCACCAAAAACTTCTTTATGATTTCAGGGTATTCTTTGGGGGCCGTTCAGGTGGCCCCAAAAAGCAGCAGCATGGCCAGCAGGCATACGGAACAGATCCGTCATCCGCGCCATTTGCGCGGGTGTTCCGCTGCCTGCCTTCCTGCCTGTATCATTACAGCCAGCGCGGTTTACGCAGGCGGGGTATAGGACTGCACGTCCTCGACCGTATGGTTCAGCACGATCTTGTCATTATCGGTGGACTGCACCCATGACACCGGAATGGTGAAGGCACTTTCCGCCGGGCCATCCACGGTCACCTGAATTGTCGCATCGGCATTGACTGCGGTAAGGGTACCCATGCGGCCCGTGCCCGCTGCGATCACATCCTGACCCAGCATGGCCTGATTCATTTCCGTCATATTTTCCCTTTCCCTGTCCTGTATGGAATTGGTCAGGGGCATTGTTCATTCTGCGGGCGTAACCCGCACAATGGATATGCCCCCGGATGCCCATCGTTATGCAACGTGTGGTCGGGACACAAGTTGCCTACCAGTACTATTCCCGCTTTACCAGACCGGGCTCCATCTTATGCCCATAATGGAAATGGATAAGCTCCGACCAGTTCAGGATCACACAGCACGTGTTCCTGAACTATAGGAAATAGAACCGCCTTTTCACCCGCTTTTATTTATAAAACAAAAGCAGGGTTACTTTTCATCATGCTGTCAGTCCACGCCAAACTGGTGGCGCTGGGACATGACCTTGTTCAGGTCCTCATTATAACGGTGGTACGTACCTTTGGGCACGCAGCCCATTTCTTCCAGGTCTTCCAGCTTTATGCTGTCATTGAGCCAGGCATTGACCTCATTGAACTCGATCTTCTGCGGCACGTCACGCCCGCTGAAGACGACCGGGTCATCCTGACCCTGTACGTAGCCGAATTTCTTGAACACCCCATCGGCTGGCGGGTTGTGCTCCGCCATTTCGCCACACACTACGGATGCACCATCCATGGTGTGGACCGCGACATTACGGAACGTGGCGACATGCGGGTCCGCAAGGGTGGCCGCCGCGCGGCGCTCACCCTCGGCCACCAGCGCGGATGCGCCCCCGTGACCGGCCGCCCATGCCCCCGTGGTACCCAGACACCCCGAATACAGGGACAGGGATACGCCCAGTATGATGAACCTTTTCATGCTTCGCCTGCCCCGATCATTCAGATTGTCATAACCCTGCCTTTCCTGATGCGCTGACTGTCCCCATCGGTCAAGCAGGAGAAACAGGATCATATCTCCATCAAATACATAACGTGCGATAATACCAAGTCCCTGTTCCAGCCTCCTGAAATCCGTTAACAGGAATGGGAGCGCCAGACGCTGGCGTTTTCTGGCATTCTGCATAAAGGCCCGATCCCATGCCGCAGTTCCCCACACCCATGCCCCCCGCCACCACGCCGGGGGCACAGACAGGTTTCGTGCATGTGCGCGGCGCGCGTGAGCACAACCTGAAGGATGTGGACGTGGACCTGCCCCGTGACCGGCTGGTGGTGTTCACGGGGGTTTCGGGTTCGGGCAAATCCTCGCTCGCCTTTGGCACCCTGTATGCCGAGGCACAGCGCCGCTACCTTGAATCGGTCTCCCCCTACGCCCGGCGGCTGTTCCGCCAGATGCCGGTGCCCGATGTCACCGCGATAGAAGGGCTGCCCCCCGCCATCGCCCTGCAACAGCAGCGCGGCACGGGAACGGGCCGCTCCTCGGTCGGGAGCATCACCACGCTATCGAACCTGCTGCGCATGCTCTATTCCCGCGCGGGCCATTACCCGGCGGGCATGCAACGGCTTGAAGCGGAATCCTTTTCCACCAACACGCCCGCCGGGGCCTGCCCGCAATGCCACGGGCAGGGCCGCATCATGGACACGACCACGCAACTGCTGGTGCCTGACGATACGCTGTCCATCCGCCAGCGCGCCGTAGCCGCCTGGCCCACCGCGTGGCAGGGGCAGAACCTGCGTGACATCCTGATCACCAAGGGGGTGGACGTGGACTGCCCGTGGCGCGACCTGCCGGAAAAGACACGGGAATGGATACTCTATACGGAGGAAACGCCCACCTTCCCCGTCTATCCGGGGCTGGACCATGCCGCCGTGCAGCGTGCGATCCATGACCACATCCCCCCGGCCTATAACGGCACGTTCACAGGCGCGCGGCGCTATGTGCTGCATACCTTCGCCACATCACAAAGCGCCAACATGCGCAGGCGGGCCGAACGCTTCCTGACCGCAACGCCCTGCCCCACCTGCCATGGCCAGCGCCTTAACCCCGATGCGCTGCGCGTGACACTGGCCGGGCTGAACATTGCCCAGATGACCCGGCTGCCGCTTTCGGCCATTGCCCGCACGCTGGCCCCGCTGGCGGACGGCACGCTCCAGCCCGATGACACCCCGCAGGCAGGCGAGGCCACCGCCATTGCCGCCCGCCGCATCGCAACCGACCTGATCGCCCGCATCGCGGTACTGGAGCATCTGGGGCTGGGCTACCTGCAGGCCGACCGCGCCGTGACCACGCTCTCACCGGGGGAATACCAGCGCCTGCGGCTGGGCACGCAGATCCGCTCCAGCCTGTTTGGCGTGGTCTATGTGCTTGATGAACCCTCCAGCGGGCTGCACCCGGCCGATGCCCATAACCTGCTGGACGCGCTGATGGGACTGAAGGCGACGGGAAATTCCCTGTTCCTTGTCGAACACAACCTCTACCTGATCCGCCGCGCGGAATGGATTGTCGATGTCGGCCCCGATGCGGGCACGCACGGGGGCGAGGTGCTGTACAGCGGCCCGCCCGCGGGACTGCGCACCGTGCCGAATTCACGCACGGCACCCTATCTTACCGAGAGCACCACACCCATCGCGGGCACCCCACGCAAAGCCAGACAGTGGCTGAAACTGACGGGGATCACGTGGAACAACCTGCATGACCTGGCCGTGGAGATCCCGCTTGGCACGTTCATCACGGTGACGGGCCTTTCGGGGTCGGGCAAGTCCAGTCTGGTCAGCCAGGCGCTTCCCGCCCTCCTTTCCCGGGCGCTGGGCCAGAAACCGCCCGAGGACACGGACACCGAAAACCTGGAGGACCGCCCCATCGGCACCCCACAGGGGCAGGTGGCCGCGGGGCTGAGTGCCGTGAAACGGCTGGTCATGATCGACCAGAAACCCATCGGGCGCACGCCGCGCTCCAACCTTGCCACCTATACCGGCCTGTTCGACACCATCCGGCAGATATACGCCGCGACCGACCTTGCCCGCGCGCGGCATTACGATGCCGGGCGCTTCTCCTTCAACCTGCCCAAGGGACGCTGCCCCACATGCGAGGGCGCGGGATCGGTCATGGTGGAACTGCTGTTCCTGCCCAGCGTCTATTCACCCTGCCCCACATGCCACGGCACGCGCTACCAGCCCGATGTGCTGGAGGTGACGCTCCGGGGCAAATCCATTGCCGACGTGCTGGACATGACGGTGGATGAAGCCAGCACGTTCTTTGCCGACACCCCCGCCCTGAGCGCGGCGCTTGGCACCCTGCGGCAGGGCGGGCTGGGCTACCTCCGGCTGGGGCAGCCCGCGACCGAACTTTCGGGCGGGGAGGCACAGCGCATCAAGCTCGCCACCGAACTGCAGAAGCAGCGGCGCGGCCACACGCTCTATATCCTTGATGAACCGACCACCGGCCTGCACCCGGCCGATGTGGACCGGCTCCAGATCCACCTTCAGTCGCTGGTCGATGCAGGCCATACGGTCATGGTGGCCGAGCATGACATGCGCGTGGCCGCGCGTGGTGACTGGGTTATCGACATGGGGCCGGGCGCGGGCGATGACGGGGGACGCATTGTCGCCGCGGGCACGCCGCATGATGTCGCGCGCGCGCAGGGCAGCCGGACGGCCCCGTTCCTGCTGCCCCTGACGGGCTGAACATTCAGCCCGGCAGCACACCCCACAGGGCACAGACACCACCAAACGCCAGCAATGCGGCCACAAGTGTCATGAGGCTCCAGCTCCGCAATCCCTCGCGCACGGTTACGCCGCACATGCGCGTCACGATCCAGAACCCGGCATCATTGACATGGGACAGCGCCATGCCGCCCGCCCCCATGGCCAGCGCCACCAGCGCCAGATGGGTCTGGTCCAGGTGCATGCGCCCGATCAGCGGGCCAAGGATGCCCGCCGTGGTCATGAGCGCCACCGTGGTCGGTCCCTGCGCCACGCGCAGGATCATGGTCAGGACAAAGGCCAGTACCAGCAGGGGCAGCCCCGTCGCGGCCAGCAAGGTGCCCAGCGCATCGCCCACGCCGCTGCCCACCAATACCTGCGCAAACGCGCCGCCAGCCCCCGTGATCAGGATGATGATGGCCGTGCCCGGCAGCGCCGCCGCCACCACATCGGACACCGTGGCCAGCGCCATGCCACGCCGCAGCCCAAGCAGCCACGCGCACAGCATCACATCCAGCCCAAGGGCGACAAAGGGAATACCCGCAAACACCAGCACCGAGCGCATCCGCCCCGGCGCCATGAGTTCCCCTGCCAGCGTGCCCGCCACCATCAGCACCACCGGCACGATGATGACCGTAGCGATCTCGACACCACTGACCGGCCTGCGCGCGCTGGCCTGCATGAACAGGCGGGCGGGTTCATCCGCCACGTCATCGGTCTGGCGGGCATGCCGCGCCTCATCCACCACGGCGCGGATATCGGCCGAGCAGCCAAAGGGGCGTGCCATGATCGGGCGGGTAAAGACATAGGTCAGCCCGGTCACCACCGCTGCCAGCGGCAGGCCCAGCAGCAGCATGTGGCCAGCCCCCACATCCAGCGCGCCCGCCACGGCCACCGCCCCCGGATGCGGCGGCAGGAGCGCATGCACCGTCAGCATGGTCACGGCCATCGGGATGCCGAATATGGCGGGCGGGCGGCCCGTCTGCCGCGCCATGCCATAGACCAGTGGCATGAGCATGATGACGCCGACCTCAAAGAAAACCGGAATCCCCACCCCGAAGGCGGCAATGACCAGCGCCAGCGGCACATGGGCGCTGCCCACGCGGCGCACCAGCGTGCCCGCCACCACCGCCGCCCCGCCGGAAAGGTCGATCATCCGGCCGATCATGGCCCCAAGCGCCACGATAATGGCGATATGGCCCATGGTGCGGCCCATGCTGCCCTGGATCGCATCGGCCAGCTTCGCCACGGGCATGCCGGTCAGCAGCGCAACCCCCACCGCAACAACCAGCAGCGCCACGAAGGGGTGCAGTCGCGCCCGGAGAATGAGCAGGAGCAGGACGGCAATGGAACCGGTGCCGGTCAGGATCAGCGCAAGCGGAGTCATGGGGGGGTCCGTGCAAAGGAACGGCCAGTCTCGCCCGGCCTCCATCCCCTTATCAGGCATACCGTCATGCCCCGCAATGCTGCCACGCATGAAAAGCAACGCACGCCCAAACGCGCACGATCCGATGGAACGGCACGGCGGGACAGTGTTCAGGCGCGCCGAACAGCAGCCCGCCCGCCGCCGTTCAGCCTATTGCGGTCAGGAGCAGGTGGTCAGGACTGGTGTTCCGGCGCGTGCCGGTGCTTCTTTTCACTTTCCTGCGGGGCGGGTTCGGCCAGCCAGTGGATGCGGACATTGCGCAGCTCGAAATTACGCTGCCCCTGCACGCCCATATCCCCGAACGGATCGTACACATCGCCGGTCACTTCGGCGCGGCACTGGTCATGGCGGCCGGTGTCCCCACATATCTGCTGCGCCTTGCGGAAGGAGGATTCCTCCATCGTGGGGCCATCAAGCGGGACCGAGCCGTTCCAGTCCACCTTGCCCGGCAGGTCGGCAATGCGGAACGCGGCGCAGTCCGCCCCGCCTGAACTGGCGGAGGTAATGTAGCATCCGCTCACACGCACCGGCTTGCCCACATACTGGCCCGCCGCCGTCTGGAACGTGGCGACATCAAGTTCCGTAACCGGGGCGGGAGGGGCCGCATGTCGCGCCTTCGTTTCGCGTGCCATGGCCGGGGTGCTGGCCATGCCCGCGGCCACCATGGCCAGCCCGGCCAGCACGCCGGAATGAAAACGTCGCCTCACGTCCCGTATTCCTTCTCTTTCGCTGCCAGCCCGCGCTGGCGATCCGAAAGGAAGTTTCTGCCATACATGCCGCCAATGTCACCACGGCATAGCGTGCGGGCAGCCATGCACGCGGCAGCGGTTACAGGGAGATCAGAAAGGGGAGGACTTCTGCCCGGCACCCTGCCCCAGATCGGCAAAATGCTGGGTTTCCGCACAGCCACGGAAGCGGTCCAGAACCGGCACGCTGCCCGACAGCCCGACACTCAGGGTGGTGTGGTCGCCAAATTTCACCACCGCCACATGGTTCCGCGCCATGGCGTCGAGCAGGCCGGTCAGGTCAGCGGGCTTGATGTCGGCCGCAAGGGTCGTGGCGTCATTGGCCTGCATGTGGAACACGCGGGTATAGGCGCCGACGGTTACGGTCATGTCGCCCTTTTCCCCTGTGGCCAGCGTCCAGTGGTCATCGGCGCTGCGCACCTGCAGCGAATCCGCATCGGCGCGGAACATCAGGATCTCGCTCTCCGACCCGGCAATGCACAGGTCGGTATGTACCCCCGCATCGGGCGTGTGATGGATCGCGACCCAGCCGCCGGCGCGTTCGTCCACCAGCATCTGGGAGGGGCTGGCTCCGCTGTTCACCTCTTCTGGCTGCATGGCGACGGGCACGGCCTGCGGCCTGTCGTCATATGACTGGGCCATTGCCCCACCAGAGAAGGAGACAAGCGCCAGACAGGCCAGGAAAAAATTCTGCTTCCTAATCACTTTGCAACAATCCCCATTGCAACAAAGACCGACGAATCGGGGTGGTGAAAAACCATACTGTCACTGTTACGTGACTTTGACATATATTGTCACAATTCCGGATACGCAAACGGTCACAACATGCCCGCCCCGCCTGACCGGGCGAAAGGACCATGACGCAGGATCATGGCAAATCTGCGACAAACCATGTCAACATCCGGGTCCTACCTGCCATGTCGGGCGTACCAATAATAGTAAAGAAGATTTTCATTTTCACTGTCCGCAGGCCAGTCCGGCCCGCCCGTGGCATTGGCCTGCGCCCGCGCCGCCGTTATCATGCGCGGCCAGAATACGTTTTTTACGCACCAAGGAAGGAAAAAGCCGGGATGCGCCTGCTACCTGCTGCCATCCTGGCAATCGGGACCCTGTGCGCCGCGCCCTGTGCGCAGGCGGCTGAACCGGACTGGATCTTCGCCAATAGCGGGGTGGAGGGCCAGCCGATGGTCATCTCCCACCAGGGTTCGCTGGATGTCATGTTCTACCGCTCGGCCAGCGGTACGGTCGGCCTTGCCATCCACCAGCGCCACGGCCACTACCGCAACCCCACCGGCGCGCAGACGGCCATGGTGGTGATCGGTAAATTCACCATAGCGCTCCAGACTTTCCTGAACGGCCAGAAATGGGACACGGCGGGGGGCGACCTCAGCCCCGACAACGTGCCCGCGCTGGTCGCGGCGCTGAAGACGGCGCACACCGGCACGCTGCTCCCCTACGAGCATGAACCGGTTTCCTTTTCGGTCGCGGGAGGCGCTGCCGCGCTGGATGACCTGGCGAAATACGCGCAGGCGCATGGCGAGAACCTGCCCCCGCCGCTGGGGCCAGCCCCTGCACCGCCGCCGCCGGGGATGGACATAGAAAAACTGGCCCATCACCCCTACGACACCCAGCATGGCCGCCGGATTACGCTGCCGCAGTACGACATTGCCGCCAACTGTGACCGGGCCCATGTGGAAATGCAGGACACGGATGGTGAATGTGTAACGGCCGAGCAGAAAAGCCAGGCCGCCCTGACCGCCCAGTGGACCCGTTACGACAGTGACCTGCGCGGGGCCTGCCTGTCGCTTGTGTCTGACCCGGGGCGGCTGGAGAAGTATCAGGCGCTGCTCATGTGCCTGTCGCGCTATCAGGATGACCGCCAGCAGTGGCAGCTTGTCTCCGGCTCCAGCGGTAGCGACGATATCCTGCCCCTCAAGAATACCGGCGAAGGCGGGGCCGCACCCGACCCGGCGGCCCATCGGTAAACAGCGGGCCGCCTGAAAGGCCCGTACCCGGCAATTCCGTCCTGTTCTTCCCCGCCTTTACACCTGCGGGCATATGATGGCATGGCCGGACGGATCATGCCCGCCCGTGACTATCCACAGGGCGTGATCTGCCTGTTTTTAGCTGTTTTCCCCGCCATGCGGTTTGCAACCGGCCGAGTCATCCACGCCCTTATCCACATTATCCGCCCAACCATCCACAAGGCGGGACATCAATCCGCGCCATGATGGCCGGTGCTGACACGTGCGCAGGCAATACGCCGGCCATCACGCAGCGAAGGATCAACCGTCATCTCGCCACGCGGCACCGGGCCATCGGCTATCCGGTGCCCCGTGCCCATGTGGCCCGACCATGTGGAATAGGACAGGGTACGATAGGTATCCGCCGCACAGTCATACATGACGGAAAACTGAACCGAGGCGAACGGCAGCCCGTGCCGGAGCATATCCTCGTCAAAATCCTGTATGAACGTGGCGGATGAATGGGTGCCGTGAACCTGCACCGAAGCCAGGTCGATATATTCATTGACGTTGTGCTGATAGGGCGGCAATTTCTGTAGTCTGGCGCTGCCATGGGCGGAAGGGGATGCAGGCTGTCCCTGCTGTACCTCAGCCGCGCGCGCACCAGCCGCCATGCCGCCGCAGGCGATACCCGCCGCCATCATGACCACTGCAACCCTGTATTCCATTTTCTCCCTTTCATGCGTGCGGGTCATGCCCGCGCGTGCCGGACCCTGATTGATGACACTGTTTTGCAGGATCAGGTCGATAGCAGCAAGCCAAACAGCCCGGAACAGCAGTTCTCCGCCCCCAGATGACGGAAATGGTTCATGAAGCCCTTTTTTTATGCCCTGCCCCTGGCCGCCCTGCTGGTCCTGCCCGCCATCATGGCGCAGGCTGCCCCGCTGCCCGTTACGCTGGCGCGCGCGCCGTTTGGCACCACCGCGAACGGACAGGCGGTCGAACGGTTCACGCTGGCCAGCATAACGGGCATGCGCGTGCAGATCCTGACCTATGGCGGCACCATTTCCGCCATCGAGGCACCAGACCGCGCGGGCCATGTAGCGGATGTCGTGCTGGGTTTCCCGACGCTGGCGGGCTACACCGGGGACAGCGCGCAGGGTGGGCTGTTCTTCGGCTCCACGGTCGGGCGGGTGGCCAACCGGATCGCGCAGGGCACCTTCCGGCTTGATGGCCATACCTACCACATCCCCGCCACCGAAGGGACCACCGCCCTGCATGGCGGGCGCATCGGGTTTGACAAGCATGTCTGGACGGTCGAAGGCACCACGGCCACCGCGCATGACGCCAGCGTGACGCTGGGGCTTGTCAGCCCGGACGGGGACCAGGGTTTTCCCGGCACGCTGAGCACGCATGTGACCTTTACGCTCAATGACCGCAACGAACTCTCGCTGCATTACCGCGCAACAACCGACCGCCCCACCATCGTGAACCTGACGAACCACAGCTATTTCAACCTCGGTGGCGAGGGGAGCGGTTCGGTCGAAAACCACGTACTGCGCATCAACGCGGACAGTTACACCCCGGTGGATGCCCATTCGATCCCGCTGGGCACCATCGCACCGGTTGCGGGCACACCACTCGATTTCCGCACGCCCCACCGCATTGGCGAGCGGCTGCGCGATACGACACCGCAGATGATGATTACCCACGGCTATGACCAGAACTGGGTTGTCAACGCCCGGCCTGCATCCGTTCCGGTGCTGGCCGCGCGCCTGGTGGACCCGGCATCGGGCCGGACGCTGGATGTGCTGACCACCCAGCCCGGGTTGCAGGTCTATACGGGCAATGCGCTTGACGGACGCTACACAGGCCCCTCCGGCCGGACCTACCGCCAGACCGATGGCGTGGCCCTTGAGGCCGAGCATTATCCCGACAGCCCCAACCACCCGAATTTCCCGGGTATAGAACTATGGCCGGGCCAGACTTATGATGAGACGACCATCTATCGCCTCGGGGTGGAACCGGAACCCCGCGCCCACGGTTAAGGGCGCGGGCTGCATCCTGCTGTCCGCCCTCATCCGCCCCGTGGCCGCGAAGTGATACAGGAAGCTGAAATGAAGAAAATTACCGTGCTGCTGCTGCTTGCCGGCCTCGGTGCATGTCAGGCGAACCAGCCACCGGCCGATGCCACCCAGAGCGGCGGCGTGGGCGGCGTGACCGGGTCACCGGGCCAGAACGCGCCTGATGACGGGCCGGGTGGTTCCGGCGGGCCGGGAATGGGCAACTAGTCCCGGCCACCACTTATGTTGACAAGGCCGATCCCCAGCAGGCC
Organism: Komagataeibacter melaceti; assembly: GCF_003403295.1. Taxonomy (GTDB): domain Bacteria; phylum Pseudomonadota; class Alphaproteobacteria; order Acetobacterales; family Acetobacteraceae; genus Komagataeibacter; species Komagataeibacter melaceti. The sequence continues at coordinate 40,724 of NZ_QUWV01000028.1, forward strand.
AAGCCCGGCCAGGCCCTCGGCCACCATCCATGAAACCGGCCCGATTCCATCCGCCGTCATACCGCGTACCAGAACGCCCACGCTGCCAACCATCAGCAGCAGGGACATGATCGTCGCCCATTTCAAAATCTTGCCGCGGTTCATTGATCTCTTCACTGTCTGTCGGTCCCGCTACTGTTCCAGACCGGTTGCGTACTTTCTATCACCTTGTTGGCCCGGTCGTCCAAACACAGCATGCGCAGCCGCAATGCGCCTGTCGCGCAACAGGCACGCGATCATGCAGATGTGATCTGCCAGCGCGCCATTTCCCGGCTGTCACGCACGTTAACGACGGCACGCGCCTCATGCATCCCCCAGCCGGACCCGCCCTATGGAAAACAGGAACCAGCCGGTAATACCGCTGTCCGGCCAGCAGGAATGGACAGCGTATATGCGTCATATCGTACGCATATGGCGCGCTTACCCTTATGTCCTGATACACCTGTGGGAAGGGGACTGAAGGCGTCTCGCCCCCTGTCGCACCTATTCCTGCCGCAGGTCCGATGCGGGGAACCATTCATCATTTCCCGTGCTGTCATTACGCACGCGGACCTGGTCGTTTTCTATAATCTCGACAACCGTACCCTTCTCGCCGCGCTGTTCGGGTTTGAGTGCGGCATCATCATTGACCACGACAATATCACCCACCTTGAAACTCATTCCATGACCTCCTCAATTCCACGCCGCGCCACCGGGGCGCATGCAGGGCACGACAGGTTCCATGCGCCTGTTCCCGCCCTGCCGGATGGAAATACCCCCTGTATTTCCGTCCCCCCTGTCAAGACAGGCACCCGACATGCAGGCATGCGGCAAAGCCCCTTGGATCAGGGCGCACCCATCTTATCTGTAAGGGACCGGGCACAGAAAGTGACCCGCTTACCATAACGACAGGACGCCATCATGAGCAAAGCAGCTACCAGTGGTCCCGACGCACAGGGCAAGTACAGCCTTGAGGTAAATATCGGCGGGCTGACGGAGGCACTCTCCGGCTTCAGTTCCAAGATGGAAGCAGAGGATTACGCCGTCTCCCTGCTGCGCCGGGTCAAGGAACTGGCCAAGGCCGATGGCCTGAAATAACCAGACAGACAACGCGGCCGGGCAGTGCGCGACAATGCGCGCCGCCCGGTCGCGTCGTGATGCGTGCGGCCACTGGCCCGCATCAATACCGGCACGCCCGGAACCTTTCCTTATTCATACCCTTTTTTCCTGATACAGGTACACACCTGACAGGCTCAGCCCTGTTAAGCGTAATGGAAAAAAGGAACGCCAGCCCCATGAAACGACTGATCCGACCCCTGTCGGCACTGGCGCTGGCCGCTGGTCTCGCCGCCTGCGCGGATGGCCCGCCCGGCCCCTATTATGGCGGATACGCAGGCTATGGCGGTTATGGGTATGATGGCGGCTATTACGGCGGATATGGCGATTATTATGGCGGCGTGCCCGTCTATTACGGCGGCGGCTGGCGTGGACGCGGTGGCGGCCCACGCTATGACGGGCGTGGCGGTGGCCCCCGTGGTGGAGGACATGACGGTGGACGCGGCCCAGGAGGCGGCGGACCGGGACGTGGCCCCGGCGGGGGCGGGCCTGGCGGTGGCCACGGTGGGGG
>NZ_QUWV01000245.1 GCF_003403295.1 Komagataeibacter melaceti
ATCGGTGGGTCAAATCAGCCGACCAGATCCTCGCCTCGGTGAAGCGCTTCTGTCACAAGACAATGAGCCGAACTTCAGTTCCAGATGAATCGCCTATCTTCGCGTGCAGTTTCTCCACATCAGCAGGGCTGACCGGGGCTCAGACGCCGCCTTCCCGGAAAAGGTTGCCGCCATTCCCTCGATCGCCTGCCGTTTCCACTGGGCGATCATCGTCTGATGCACCCCATGTTTCGAAGCCAGTCCGCCAGCGTCAGTTCCCCACGGATCGCTTCCAGGGCAACCCGTGATTTGAACTCCGCCGCATACCTCTTGCGCGTAACCTTGCCCATAAAACCCGTTCTCTCTCAGGTCGGATTATAGCTTATTGCCCTGTCCGAAAAATGGGGACCACCTCTCCTGATCGGACGCACCAAAGGTGGCATGAACACGAAGCTGCATGCGATCACCGATCAGAGCGGACGACCGCTGAGCTTTTTCATGACTGCGGGACAGATCAGCGATTATACCGGTGCCGCTGCCCTGCTGGACAGTCTTCCGGCAGCACAATGGATGCTGGGAGATCGCGGGTATGACGCCGACTGGTTCAGGGACGCCCTGAAAGCGAAAGGTATAAAGCCCTGCATTCCAGGACGGAAATCTCGCAGAAAACCGGTCAAATACGACAAGAAAAAATATAAACGCCGCAGCCGTATCGAGATCATGTTCGGAAGGCTCAAGGACTGGCGGCGGGTTGCAACCCGCTACGACAGATGCCCGACCGTCTTCTTCTCAGCCATCTGCCTCGCTGCCACCGTCATCTTCTGGCGCTGATCAATGAGTCCTGACCCTAAACACCTAGGGAGTTTCCAAAATATATAAATTCTTTACCACAAATAATTATCTATTCATTCTATACCATAATCTAACATGGTTTGAATTTGTGTATCGATAAGAAACTTCCTGATGAGGCAATACATATAATGGTGTATTATCTTCTATATGTTGCCCAGATGATGGATCTATAGTAACCGTCAATTTTGATATGGCACCGTTTGACATTAGTGATACTACTTGCCCTTCGAAAGGAGAATTCGGAAGCACAATTTTTTGTTCATTTATTATGTTTTGTGTAAAATTTGAAATCATATTAACTCCTTCGACATCATTATTTATAATAAGGACACCTCCATTATAAATTATCTTATATTCCGGTCCTTTAATCGGAGAATAGAAATAAGACACACAGCTAGATTTTCCATTATTATCACTTAAAATATTTGTTTTTTGAATTATGGGTCGGGAGGATATAGAGATATCATCCTTACATGATCCTGCATCAACAATAGCGGCACCAGAAGAATATCCCCACGCATGGAAGTCTCCGATTCGGAGAAGCGTCGAATAAGTGTTGCCTTGCAAATTTATAGGAACTGAAGTCACTTCCGATCTAAAATGTCCAATTTGCATATCGACGCCTCCTTGTTCATCAACTTGAATAGATGCTGACCCCACTTGAGATATTTGGTCTACTCCATAGGGAATAAGACCTGTATGCTCAAAATTATCGATAACAATCTGTGGTTTCTGATAATCTACATCGCCCTTTGCAATATCATTCCATACTCCAAACTTGCTTGCATCACAATAAAGCGTGCCAAAATGCACTTTTTGAGGAAATCCTGATTGAGGATTTACCGCCGCAGGTGATTGAGTGAGTTTGATACAACTATGATAGCCATATGCAAAAAAATCAGGAATTTCAGCCGTATAATCTGGCATGATTATTACATCCGCATGCGATGTCTGCCAATCTAGGACTAGAGGGTTTTGACTCCAAAAGTCCCAGATATGCATAGGGCCTGTGAAATGTGCAACATCCCAAGATCGATCATCATAAATGGCAGTATGCAGTATCTGACCATACAATCCGTCTATCTCCATGCGGCCTGCCAAATCAGCATGAATTAGATCATAAACCGGACTAACTAAAATGTTATGAAAACGAATTATACCATAAGTATCGTGAATATTGAACACTGAAGGATATGGTTTTGGTATCCATGATCCATAGCCAAAAATGGCTTTTTCTGCCGTTGATTCGATATTAGAATTTAATATCAACGTATAATTTCCTATTTTCCCACTAACACTATTTATAATGGTTCCGATTGGAACTCCCGGTCCGATAACATGCGATCCCACTTCTGGCGCAATGTCTACGCGGGTAATTGTTTTGGTTCCACGGATCACCGATCCTACGAAAGAATTTGGACTAGGTTCATCTTGGAAAATACCTATATCATTGAAAGAACTCCCCCGTACAGACGGGCCGCTTAAGCTAAATAAACTCGCGTTATTTCCGATAATGTGGAACCACGTTCCTCCATCCGATGGCAATTCACTCCAGCCGGTTCCATCCAAAGAAATTGGACAATTCCACGAAAGACTTGTCATTGCCCGAAAAGTGAGGATGCCTGGCGGAAGGCGGAGGTGCCCACCCTTGGGGTTTTGATTGCAAATAGCGTTGACCGCCCTTTGCAAGGTAGACGTTGCGTCTATAATTAACTGGTCATGTTCTTTATGAGATGAAACAAAATCCTCTAGAAAAAATATACCAGATTCCTGCCTTATAATATCTTCTTTTGAGTTGTATTTATATATTATAAATTTTGAACATAAGTTTATTGCCTTGTGTATTTCTGAGTTAAATTTGTACATAAGAAAAAATATTATAGAATTAATTAAAATTGATACAAAAAATATCTTCACACGATCTTTCGGCATAAGTTCCTCACATTGGCATATGTCTTTAAGAATATGTTATGAGCAGTGCAAAGAGTACGCATTTTTTAGAGAGAATATATAATTTGCAATCCCTTAGTCATCTGGAACTGAAATAAGCATCATTATATAATATTCCTGTCGCAATGACGGGAGCAGAACGATGGCGGGACGACAGGCAGGTG
>NZ_QUWV01000246.1 GCF_003403295.1 Komagataeibacter melaceti
AGGCCCGTTACGGGGATTACGGCCGCGCATCCAGCTTCAGTGTGACAGTGTCCCGGCCAGGGCGCCAAGACGGCCTTCGGCCCCGCTGCGCGGCTCCGCGCCACCGTCTTGCCCGGGGGCAGGATGTGGCTCAGAAAAACGCCTCCATCCCCTTCACTCCCGTCACCGTCTCCGGGCGCTCGCCGCCCCGGAACTCTGGCAGGATATGGTCTAGTAAAACCGACAGTTTTACTTTCATTTCAACCGTAAAACACGCAATAACGCAAATAAAAATGGCCTTTATTGGCGGTTTTCTGCCGTTTTATGCTTGCGTTACTTGGGTATCCGTACTAAGTTTTTCTTGTCGGGAGGGATTGGCCCTCCCGGCCCAAGCGCCCCGGCAGGTGCGGCAACACCCGCCGGGACTGCGCCAGAAATGAAGGTGAATTTCATGTCCGACGTTGCAAACACCATCACCCACAACGCTTCCGCTGGCAAGGCGTCCCCCGCCGAGGCCCGCCGTGCGAACGAAGGCCGCGCCCGCGCAAAGGGCTATGCCGCCCCGTCTCTGGCGGACGTACAGAACCTTGTGCCCAATGACGACCAGATGGCGAAGATCACCAGCTCTTTCGGCATCGAGGCCGGGGATGCCGACGAACTCACCGGGCTGGGTAGCAACATGATCCGCGACCAGTACACCACACTGGAGCCGGTTCTTGTCACCATGTATCGCGGGGAGCCGAATTATCAGGGGCTTAAAATCCACCTCGACCGGGTGGTTGACGGCCTTGTGCGCTCCGCCTACGGCGCGGCGGAGTTCTATGAAAAGCGCCGTCTGGTCGCGAAAGATGCCGTGAACGCATTTTCCAACGAACACCGCGACGAAGACCGTATAGGCATTGACGGCGGCGCGAACCGGGTGGACGGCCTGCGCGAAATCGCGGCGCAGCACGCCGCAAAATCCTACTCTCTCGCCTGCGTGGCCGCCTGGGCATGTGCCGCATACGAGGAACTGATGGGGCAGGCATGGCAGCCCTACGTAGCAAATAACAGCCGCAGCGTGTCGGAACAGGCGGCGGCGCTCAGGAATGACGCCCTCGGCTTCTGATCCAGCCAGCCGGGCCATATGGCCCGGCACCCCTTCCGTGCCAAAATGGACACAAAATGCCGAATACCCATTCCACAGCCCGCCGTATCCTGCGGGCAATCCTTCCACCGCTACAGACGCCTAAGCATAGGGAAGACAGGCTCAAGGCTCTTGCGGGGGCTTTTCAGACCGCAGCTATGAGCGTTGTTGGCATCGGGGTCTTTACACCTCTGCTTACATCGCGCGACCCGGTTGACTGGCGACATATGGCCGCCATTGCGACGGGCGCGGCAGTAATCGAGGGAATTGCTTTGACTTTCTTGCTTTACATTCCATATCCTGAAAATGGAGAGGATGCAGACAATGGATAATTTCACGCTGAACATGATTGGCATCATGGTGCCGTTTCTGGCGCTGACCTGCCTGTTTGCCGCCTTAATCGGTCCCATTGCGAACCGGCTGGCCCGACTACGCAAATCCCTTTAAACGACTTGCCATGCGGAGGCGGCCCACGGGTCGCCTTTTCTGTTTGTGCAGCGCGTACGCCATGGCCCAGCGTCGGAAACGTCGCCCGCGCCGTCAAGTCGGCCTCCGGCGCCCGCTGGCGCGGCTTCGCATTCCTCTCCGCGCTCAGACCGTCATGCGTATGGCGCAAGGCATCGCCTCGCCCCATACGCATGACGGTCTGGCTTATTCAGGATGCTACGGACCTGACCGCGCGGGCGACGCCATAAAGGCATTAGGAAGAAAAATACGGATACACTCACTCCCGGAGACTGTATGGCAGGGCTGGCGGGTCCGGCGCGCGTCCATTCCATGCCGCCGGGTTATCTCGATACGCCCGGAAGGTCGGACACGAAAGAAGGCACGGGTGGCGGGAAGGCCCCTCCCGCATGGCGCGGGAGGGCGGTGAGGAAATCGCATCAGGACCGGGGCGTACCCACATTCAGGTCACACCATGTCCGATTGGTATTCGGGTCGATGTAGGTGTGGCTGGTGCAGTATCCGCCCCGCCTGAACTGCGGCCACGTCGCAGCCATCGTCAGGGCCGCGCCGAGAACCACCAGAATGACCCCGCCCATGACAAGCCGTGTATAGGCACGCCATCGCGCTTCCCGGTAGAACTTGACCTCCTGGGTCGGCAGTGCGTCACGTATCCTGTGGAACACCTGCGTTCGCAGGTCCTTGACGATGGCGTCAACCATCCGGCTGATCGTGATCGTCTGCTGCTTTTGCGCTATGGCTTCGTATTGCGCGATGCGGGCTTGCGCCGCTTCGGCCGTGGCATTGAGTTTCGTTATTTCAGTCGCAGTCTGCTCCTGCACACGCGCTAGGGCCTGTTAGATCTTGAATTTCTTCCCATATTGTAGGGATGGAAGAAGGAGACAGAACAGGCACCTTTACGGACGAGACATGGGCGATCTGGGAACCTCTGATTGAGGAGGTTCGCCCGAGGGGCAAGACGCCGCCACATGATCTGCGGCGGACGATAGCAGCGATTTTCTGGCGTCATGAGAATGGCGCGAAATGGCGGAGTATCCCCGCTGAACTGGGTCCGTGGTGGCGGGCTGCGCAGCTTTTCATCCGCTGGGCGAAGCTCGGCGTATGGGAGCGGCTGCTCGCACTGGTTCAGGAACAACAGGGAGTGGCATTCGGAATGACTTTTCTGGATGGCACGAACATCAGGGCTCACCACAAAGCGGCGGGAGCCCAAAAAAAGAGGCCTCTTTCGAAGAGCGAGACCATCGTGAAGCACTTGGCCGCTCTCGCGGCGGCTATGGCACAAAAGTCTGCGTGATCGCTGACGGACATGGAAAAGCCTTCGGTTTTGCGCTGGCCCCTGGACAGGCTCATGAACTGCCTCTGGCACCAGCCATGCTCGACAGCCTTCCCGCCACTCCCCTGTGGGTAGTAGCGGACAAGGGCTACGCGTCGAACGCCATGCGTGAACGGATATGGGACATGGGAGCACGGCCAGCCATTCCCGCGAAACGACGCGATGGCCCGGTCGCCTGCCCCAAATGGGCCTATCGGTGTCGGCATCTCGTTGAGAACCTCTGGGCTCGCCTCAAGGAGTGGCGCGCTGTCGCAACCAGATATGAAAAAACAGCAACGTCGTTCCTCGCGGTCATCCACATCGCTGCCGCAGCAGACTGGATCAAGCCCTAACAGGCCCTAATGTCCGGGTGCTGGCGGTCTGTATCTCATCCAGCTGCTGGCGCGCGCTGTCCAGTGCGCGCTCCATGGAAGCAGCAGCATGGACGTTCCCGGCCCTATGCCTTCGTGGCGTGCCGCGACTTCTATCCGTTCAAGGGTTTGATGGAGGGAATCTGCGTTCGCATCATTGGTCATGGCAACATTTCCTGCAGGCCCGCCACCTCAATATTCTGCCGGATGGTGCTGAGCCAGCGTGTCACCATGAACCGTTTGACGGGGTCTATCGGCTTGCCGCCACTGCCGATCTTACCGGCTGCCGCGTCGTGATAGCTCAGGCCGGTCGCCTTGACCGCGGCCATGCAGCCAAGTTTCGGAAATTCCAGTGTTTCAATGCCCGCCGTGAACAAGGGCTTCAATGACGGGTCTGCGGTGTGACTTTGTAGAATGTCGCTACCGGCATGTCCCGAGGGAACGGTCATTGCATTAAAAACCACTGCACCTTTCGTCGGGCGGAACTTTCCTGTCTCCCACAGTCGTGTGATGTAGGCGAGATCATCTGCGTCTCCACCGCAAAAGAACAGGCCACAGACTTCGAGACCGGCGCTCTCCGCAAAAGCGACCAGATCAATCTCGGCAGCCCACTGCTCCATTGTTCGGTCCCCGCCGCCGATATCGAGTACCAGAGGAAGCCGTTTCTCCGTCGCTGCACTGAAGACCATCGAAAACCATTCTGAAATTTCGTGTTCGTCTTCTGAATCTGGACGGGGCAGGCCATAGCGCGCGTAAAGCGGCGACGCGGATATGCCAGGGTTCCGCATGTCGCCATCTGCCATAAGAAAATTGCGCGATGCGCTGGCAGCGATTTCGCAGACGGCCGTAAGGAATGTCGAGCCGCCGAGATTCCCTCTTCCTGCTTTCACGATCAGGGGAACCGATGCTGTTTTTGTAGTTTGTGTCGTCTCTTTGCTCATGACCTATCCGGGTACACTTGAGGGAGGCAGTAGCGCCGATCCCCAATGTGCCCCGGGCGTTTGTGGGTGCGAGCAGTTACCTTCTATTGGGCGCGTCTGCCGACACTGGCACAGACTGTATAAAGCAGCTTTTCCGGAACCGACCTGTTCTGGCGAGGGATAGCGTCCAGCATTGGATAGACACTGCGGTACCATGCTTCTTTGGTCTCAAAAAATGAGCGGCGAGGCAGGCCCGGAAGCTGTTCCAGATCGAAGCCGCCATTAGGCAGCAACCCCGACGCATCAAGGGGCATTAGTGCCTCAAGCGGCAGATTGTCGGGCATGCCGGGAGGGCGTGGACCAACGTAAGGGGGAGGTAGCGGGATTTCCTTATCCTTCCCGTATCGGGGAGCCTGCCGGAGCATCGTCACTGCCGGTTTTACCTGCCCGAGCCGCGACTGGGGCGCCAGATCCTGATTGACTGGAGTTTCGGGCGGGGAAACCACTCCGGACGTGCCTGGTGGAGCGGGCTGGGACGGTAGTGGATCGTCGGGGAACAACACCGATGCAGCACGGGCACGGCGGGCTTCGAGCTGACGTTCCGCCACGTCCTCGGCAGCTTCGGCCATCTTTTCCCGGAGCGCCTGCAATTCAGCCTCTTTCCTGATGGCATCCCGCGCCTTTTCCTCGGCACGGATACTGGCCCGTTCCTTACGTGCCTCCATCCATTTTCCGACACGGTACCACGTCATCTTGGCGCACCTGACGGTAGGTGCGAGCCCCCGCGCATTCACCAGTCCGACGTCCGAAAACCAGCGGCACAGGGCCACCCAGTCAATGCGACGACCATCACGATGACGCAGGATTTCCGCGCGGTGACGCTCCATCCACGTCCGCAGCGATAGCGCCCCGGATGCTTCCTCAAGCACCGCCAATGCACCTTCAACACCGATGGTTGCCGCAGACATCCTGACCTCCCGACCGCACTGGAGCGCGCCTCATGGCGCTGCCAGAGACATATCACGACCACACCACGATTACAATAAGACCACGTTTCGGCTACGCCACAACTACGAAAGGACTACAGAACGACTACAGAAAATTCTTAAGTCCATATACAAATGCAAACCTTTCGGTTTGCGCTTCGCGCGGATTACATCCGCCTACAGGCCGATGGCCTGTAGTCATCAGGGGATCGGGGTCATGCTCTCATGCGATGCCGGGTTACGGCTTGAGTGTATTACATAAACGTACTACACAATGCGGACTGTCTCTGTGTGGAGCAGAAGCATGATGAGCCCTCTGTCGATCCGTCTTCCTGCCCGAATGGCCCAACGTGATCTTGGTGCCGCTGACTGATAACGAAAATCGGGTTGTGCCGGACATCTCGGTCCGTATCTGGAACGACACCAGGTTCGCAGCAGCATGGATGGCTGAGCTCGGTCGATGGACGATTGAAATCGTCAAGCGTAGCGATCGGGCCGAAGGCTTTGTCGTTCTGCCCAAACGCTGGATCGTGGAGCGCAACTTTGCATGGCTCGGACGCTGCCGCCACCTCACGAAGGATGTCGAGGCAACAATCTCGTCATTCTGCGCGTGGTTGATGATCGCTCATATCCGCAGATTTCTGCGGGAAATCAATCAAAACCGCTTTCTGATTCAGGCCGCTAAGAGTGGACCTTGCCAACACTACAGTTGCATTTTATGGTGAGTTCTGACTCTATGGATTACCATGATTCAGAATTTCATGAATGGCGGGGCGTCAGTTGAAGAGACGCTGGAACTGTGGGCATCCGGGCTTCGGGCAGCAAAGAAGCGGATTGTACCTCTGTTTACGCAGAAGCGTGTTGCGGCTTCTGCGTGTGCCTTCCTTGATGTCCTGATTGGCAACGAATCGCGCAAGACGGGATGGTTGCGTGCACAAGCAGCAGGAGATCCCGGTCCGTGGCGGCAACAGGCGCTTCTGGGGCGCGGGCAATGGGATGCCGACATCCTTCGTGATGTCGTCAGGGACCATGTGGTCGAGCATCTGGGCACTGAAGATGGCGTGCTGGTTATTGACGAGACCGGTTTTCTAAAGAAGGGCTAGGCCTCCTGCGGCGTGGGGCGGCAGTATACGGGTTCTGCCGGAAAGATCACGAACTGCCAGATCGGTGTGTTTGGCGCTTATGTTTCGGAACGGGGGCACGCCTTTATCGACCGCGCCCTGTATCTTCCAAAAGACTGGACATCAAAGCCTGAGCGCATGAAGCGGGCTCATGTTCCTGACGACGTGGTGTTCGCGACCAAACCGGCACTGGCATCGAAGATGATCGAGCGGTGTCTGGATGCTGGCGTGCCTTTCCGTTGGGTTGCTGCGGACAGCGTTTATGGCATGGGCGACGTGGAACGCACGCTTCGCCGGGCAGGAATTGGATATGTCCTTGGGGTCAAGGGCAATCACTGGTTCGGATCATGGGCAACGGAACCGCTGATTACCGGAGAGGCGAAAAATATTGCAGCAGGACTGCCAGGCCAGGCCTGGCGTCGTCTGTCAGCGGGGCACGGCGCAAAAGGTGAGCAGCTGTATGACTGGGCGTATCTTCCGCTTGCTGACCTGGATGCTGAAGCATTTGACTGCCCTATAGCCGGACCATGGACACGTGGCCTGTTGATCCGCCGGAACATCGCTGACGGAGGCCTTGCTTATTTTACGACTTGGTGCCCGAAAGAGACAACCACGCAGGAACTGGTGAACGTCGAAGCGACGCGCTGGAGACTTGAAGAAGGGTTCGAGACTGCAAAAAACGAATTCGGTCTCGATCATAACGAAACCCGATCCTGGCATGGATGGCATCGGCATGTCTCCCTGGTCATGCTGGCCTATGCCGTCATGGTCAGTGTCCGTTACCAGGCAAACTCACTGAAACCGAAAAAAACACCGTACAGGACACGACAGTCCTTGTCCGCTGGCCCATTCAGGAAATCAGGCGCCTCGTCGTAAAACTGGAGGGCTCGAAAAACCCTCTGGTTTTGCGGCTTTCTCTGTGATTCCATTTCTTCTGCGTTGATTGAGGGAATAGCGCTATGAAGCAGTCTGGTTTCTTTGACGTTGAAGAGCGGCTTGCCCGATTGAGCGGGCTTGGCGATCAGCTCGAAGCGTTTTCCCGGACTGTGGATTTTGAAGTCTTCCGCCCTGATCTGGAGCAGGCTTTGGCGTATTCAGACGGCAGTAAAGGCGGGCGTCCGCCGTTTGATCCGGTACTGATGTTCAAGATCCTGATGATCCAGACGCTGAATAATTTGTCTGATGAGCGGACAGAGTATCTGATCAATGACCGCCTGTCGTTCATGCGTTTCCTTGGCCTGGGGCTGTCGGACCGTGTGCCGGATGCCAAAACGGTCTGGCTGTTCCGTGAACGCCTGACCCAGGCGGGAGCCATTGAAAGACTGTTTGGCCGGTTTGATGCAACTCTGCGGAACGCCGGTTATCTCCCGATGTCCGGCCAGATCCTGGATGCCACACTGGTAGCTGCTCCCAAGCAGCGCAATACGAACGCTGAGAAAGCCGATCTTCGGGAAGGGCGTATTCCTGAAGACTGGCAGGACAAACCCGCAAAGCTGTCGCACAAGGACCGTCATGCGCGCTGGACACTGAAGTTCACCAAAGCAAAGCGGCAGGATGATGGAACCATGCCATCCAGCGATCTCGCCATCCCGTTCTTTGGCTATAAATCGCACATTTCCATCGATCGGAAATTCCGGTTCATCCGAAAATGGAAGACGACGGATGCCGCCGCCAGTGATGGTGCGCGATTACGAGAAGGGCTGTTGGATAAAACCAATACGGCCTCAAGCGTTTGGGCCGACACGGCGTACCGCTCCAAAGCCAACGAAGACTTCATGGAAAAGCAGGGTTTTGTCTCAAAGGTTCACAGAAAAAAGCCGCATCTCAAGCCTATGCCCCAACATATCCAGAAATCGAATGCTGGAAAGTCGGTCATCCGCTCGCGTGTCGAGCATGTCTTTGCCGATCAGAAATCGCAAATGGGTTTGTTCGTCCGAACTATCGGTATCACCCGGGCCACCATGAGGATCGGCCTGGCCAATATCGTCTATAATATGCGCCGCTTCCTCTTCTTGGAGCGGATGAACGCGAGCGCGTAGTCATCCAGCCGGACAGCAGTCCCCGATCTGCTCAAAGCGCAGATCAAAAGCCAACCAAAAACCATCAATCAAATCGCCAAAAGCCTTAAATCACCAGCCAAGCACATCAATCAACGGTTCTTCGATCCCTCCAACTCGCCCAACGCAGGTTACCTGTTGCCCACATTCTCAGATGGTCCGTCTTTCGGCGAACACATCAGGCCAGCGTCATCCATGCGCATTCATGCTATAAAATGCAATTGTAGTGCTGGACAAATAAGTTCCAATCTGATATATGATAGGAGGAACTAACGAAAAATTACATTTAAAGATAGCTTATTTACTTATGACCTCCAAAAAGCAAGCATATAAAAAATGCAGGAATATCAGATTGGTTCCGGTGATCCTGTCGGGTGGAAGTGGCAGCCGCTTGTGGCCCGTTTCGCGCAGTTCCTATCCCAAGCAGTTCTGGTCACTAGTCTCGCGCCTGACAATGGTGCAGGAAACGGCGCTGCGCAGCCATGGGCCGGGTTTTTCGGCCCCTGTTGTCGTGTGCAATAACGAACACCGCTTCATCATGGCCGAACAGTTGCGTGAGGTGGGGATTACCGCGCCGCGCATCGTGCTTGAACCCATGGGCCGCAATTCGGCCCCGGCCATAGCCGTCGCCGCCCTGCTTGCTGCCGAGACCGATCCCGACGCCGTGCTGTGGGTCATGGCCGCCGATGCCGCCCTGCTCAAGCCGGAAAACGTGCCCCCCGTGCTTGATCTGGCCGTGCGGGTGGCGCGATCGGGGCGTATCGTCACATTCGGCATGGTGCCGACCAAGGCGGAAACTGGCTACGGCTATATTGAAAAGGGCGCGGAACTGCCCGGTTATGACGGGGCGTATGCGGTTGCGAAATTTGTCGAAAAACCGGATGCCGTGCGTGCGGCCAGCATGTTCGAGTCCGGTCGTTTCCTGTGGAATTCCGGCATGTTCGTATTTACCGCCCGCACCATGCTGCAGGAGATGGAAAAGTTCGAGCCCGAGATCCTGACCGCCGTAAGGGAGGCGGTGAAGGCGCGGCAGACGGATTTTGATTTCGAGCGTCTGGATGCGGCAGCCTTTGCCCGTTCGCCCGATATCTCGATCGACTACGCCGTTGCGGAACGCACGGACCTCATGACCGTCATCCCCGCTGATTTCGGCTGGTTCGATGTAGGAAGCTGGGATGCGCTGTGGGAACTCAGCCCCAAGGATGGCCAGGGCAACGCGACCATAGGCGATGTGATCGTGAACAACTCCACCAACAGCTACATCCGCACCGATGGCGTGCTGACGGCGGTGGCGGGCGTGCATGACCTGCTGGTGGTGGTGAACGAGGACGCGGTTCTGGTCGCCCACCGCGACCATGCGCAGGATGTAAAGGCCATTGTAACGGAACTGAAGCAGGCCGGGCGCAAGGAAGCGACAGCCCACCGGTGCTGCTACCGCCCGTGGGGTTTTTATGAATCCCTGATCGAGGGCACGCGCTTTCAGGTCAAGCGGATCGTGGTTGAACCGGGGCAGAAGCTGTCGCTGCAGAAACATTTCCACCGTGCCGAACACTGGGTGGTGGTGGAAGGTACGGCGCAGGTCACGCGCAATGACGAAATCATCCTGGTGCGTGAGAACGAGAGTGTCTATCTGCCCCTTGGCTCCATTCACCGGCTGGAAAACCCCGGCCGCATTCCCCTGACGCTGATCGAGGTACAGTCCGGCCCCTATCTGGGCGAGGACGATATTGTCCGGCTGGAGGATGTGTACAGCCGTAATTAGGTGTTTAGTCCCAGGGATTGATGGGTTGGATTGATGGGTTGGATTGATGATGAATCTTTCCGGGTCTGAAGTCCAGATCCTGCAGATGTATTCATAGGGCGTGAGACCTTTGAGGATCCTGAGCCTTCGTCCAAAATTATAGGCGGCTATGAAATCATTGAGGTGAGACCTCAACTGCTCATGGTTGTCATAATGAAAGCGTTTGACAGTTGCTTCCTTGATCGTGCGGTTCATCCGCTCGACCTGGCCATTGGTCCAGAGGTGATTGGGCTTTGTCAGGCGATGCTCGATCCCGTTGGCCTCGCAGATCATGTCGAAATGCATGGAACGTGACCATGCTATACCGCGGTTACGGGGCTGCTCGGCGAACTGGATGCCATTGTCGGTCAGGATGGTATGAATCCGGTAGGGCACGACACGCAGAAGATGTTCGAGAAACTCCCAGGCGGTTCTTCTGTTGGCCTTGTCCGCGAGTTGCACCACCGCGAACTTGCTTGTCCGGTCTATGGCGACGAAAAGATGCAGCTTGCCTTCAGCGGTCTGGACCGCGGCGATGTCGAGGTGGAAGAACCCGATCGGGTAGCGTCTGAAGCGCTGACGCTTCGGTTTGTCCCCTTCAATGTCAGGCAGCCGTGACATCCCATGACGCTGAAGACAGCGATGCGGGGCTGAGCGTGTCAGATGCGGGATGGTGGCCTGCAACGCATAAAGACAATCGTCCAGCGGCAGTAAAGTATGTCGCCGGAAAGCTATGAATTGCCCCGGGTTTTGTGGAGACAGAACGACCCGAGAGGTAAGAAGAATTCATGAGCAACAAATCGAAGCGTTTTCCGCCTGAATTTCGTGAACGTGCAGCCCGCATGGTTCTGGAGGAAGAGAAAAACCATCCATCACGCTGGTCTGCAGTGATGATAATAGCGCCAAAGCTGGATATTCATCCTGACACGCTGTCAAAATGGACCCGTCTGCATGAGCGGGCCAATGCACCTGCAGTAAGTGATCTTCCTGATCGGGAGAAGATCAGGCAACTGGAGCGAGAGAACCGCGAATTGCGGCCAGCAGGCTAATGAAATCCTGCGCAAGGCGTCAGCATATTTTGCCCAGGCGGAGCTCGACCGCATCTTCAGACCATGACACGCTTCATTGAGGAACATCGGCGGATATATGGTGTCGAGTCAATCTGCAGGGTCTGGAACGATAATTTCTGCGTCTATGGAGCGCGCAAGGTCTGGCATCATCTCAGACGTGAAGGCAGAATTGTTGCCCGCTGCACGGTAGAGCGGCTGATGCGCCGGATGGGGCTGAAAGGCGTCATTCGTGGCAAGGAGGTCAGAACCACACGGCCCGATCCGGCACGGCCCTGTCCACAGGATCTGGTGCAGCGCCAGTTTCATGCACCAGCCCCCAACAGACTCTGGGTTTCGGATTTTACTTACGTTTCCACCTGGCAGGGCTTTGTTTATGTGGTCTTCATCATTGATGTGTTTGCCCGGGTCATTGTGGGCTGGCGCGTCTCATCAACGGCCCATACCGACTTCGTGCTGGATGCCCTCGAGCAGGCTCTGTGCCAGAGGCGGCCAGAGGGAAAAGTGACCCACCATTCCGACCGCGGCTGTCAATATGTGTCCATTCGCTACACGCCAAGACTGGATGAAGCGGGTCTTGTTGCTTCTGTCGGCAGTGTTGGGGATTCCTATGATAATGCCCTCGCGGAGACCATTAACGGACTTTACAAAACCGAACTGATCTATCGGCAGGGGCCATGGAAAAACAGGGACGCTGTTGAGCTGGCAACGCTTAAATGGGTCGACTGGTTCAACAATCGGCGGCTCCTGTCATCCATTGGAAACATCCCGCCAGCAGAAGGTGAAGTACGTTTTTATGCGCAACAGAAATCACATGCATTAGCCGCTTAAATCAGATAAAAAACGTCTCCACAAAACCCGGGGCAATTCAGCGGCCCTTTTTCCCGAAGAGCCATGGCAAACCTCGCGTTGATGACCGTCGTGTGTTGAGTGGGATTATTTTCGTGAACAGAAATGGTCTGCGTTGGCGTGATGCATGCCGGGAATACGGTCCACACAAGACGCTCTACAATCGCTGGAAGCGCTGGAGTGCTATGGGGATATTCATCCGCATAATGGAGGGACTGACTACCGGCAGGGCAGAGCCTCAGACGATCATGATTGATGCGACCTATCTCAAGGCACATCGCACAGCTTCGAGCCTGCGGTTAAAAAAGGGGCTCCAGGCCGTCTGATAGGGCGCACCAAAGGCGGGATGAATACGAAGCTGCATGCCGTCACCGACCGGAACGGACGTCCGCTCGACTTCTTCATGACAGCAGGCCAGACCAGTGATTACACCGGTGCGGCTGCCCTTCTGGACGGTCTCCCACCAGCCGAATGGATGCGGGCAGATCGGGGCTATGATGCTGACTGGTTCAGGGATGCATTGGAGGAGAAAGGGATCAAACCCTGCATTCCGGGACGGAAATCCCGAGGGAAACCCATAAAATACGACAGGCGGAAATACAAAAGACGCAGCCGTATTGAGATCATGTTCGGGAGGCTCAAGGACTGGAGACGGGTCGCGACACGCTATGACAGATGCCCCACCGTATTCTTCTCGGCGATCTGCCTCGCCGCAACCGTCATGTTCTGGCTATGAGTCCTGAGCCTAAGCCAGTCTGGGAAGACCTTTTGTCAACATAACCTAATATAGAATGCGGAAATTATTTTTATTCCAATTCGCAAGGTAAACGTATAAATTAAAGGAATTATATAAAAATGAAAGAATTCACCAATGACCGAAATTGATGTGGATATGAAAATGCTTTTTTCGACATTATGCGATATGGAAGTCGAAAATCATAAATTTTCACACCTTTTAAAAAAATTGACTCTATCTCAGTTTTTGAAATTTATAATATCTTCAAGTGAAAGCATAGAAAATAAAAATAAACTATGGAACTTAGCTCCATCAAGAGATGATGTTCAAGTTATTTATAGGATTTTATTACAACGAGATGTTGAATCAGAAGATGCGATGCTGTCAGCACTAAATGCTCCCACAGTTGCCGATCTAGTTCGTATTGTTGCGAGCTCAAAAGAATCACAAGTTAGGGCAGCTCAAGAAGTTCTTATGTCTTCACAGCATCAACAGACAAGCATGGCCAAAAAAAATAAAAAGCATGGCGATATAATGCTATTTGGTGCCTATGGGAACGGCAACCTTGGAGACCGTGAACTTGCTACGCCTATTTACGATATGTTAGTAGACAGTGGAATTGATAATGATCGCATATCGGCAACATCATGGGAACACATTAGCGATTTTTCGTTTCCTGGACTAATAAGAGATCAAAAATCAATCGTAGACTTTGACCTCATAAAAAATTTAGGCGTTTTAATTATTGGAGGAGGAGGTATTTTTGGCGTCAATCATTTCCCTTTACATGACATACGTTGGGTAAATCATTTAGTAGAAACAAAAACTCCATGCGTCATCTGGGCAGCTGGAGCAAGCTTCAAACATCTGCAGGAGGAACGGTTCCGAGCGGCTTATACAAAGTTAATCGAGCATGCGGTGATAGTGACTGGTCGGGATGATGAATCAATTGCAGCATTTCGTGAGTTTCGTTCTGACTGTGCTTTTGCTATGGATCCTCTACTATTTAAAGTCTTGGCTCGCCAATCTTCTTCCACACCGCCAATTTTGAATACAAGAAGAGTTGATGTGATCCTTAGATCTCCCTTAAGTGCATCTGATCAATATTTCATTTCTGAATTTCGTAATATTTACCTAGAAAGTGACAGAAACAATTTTAGAGTATTTTTCCTCCAACCAGATGTTGGTGAGGAGAAACGACTAATTGATACGTTCCCTGGTGCTATATGCGTTCGATCAATTTCCGAACTAGAATCTCTTTTGAGAGGTAGTCGACTTTGTATCTCAATGCGACTGCATGGATGTATAGCCGCTCTTGGCGCTAAGGTACCTATCGTTGGACTATGTCAAACGAAAATTCTAGAAATGATGAAAATTCTTAAAATAGAAAATAATTTCTTTGAAGATTCTCGCCCATTGATCCACTCCTTAAAGAACCATGAATTCCATTTTCGTGATCTTTCCGTAGATAAAGAGCTTATGGCACGTGCAATACATGCCAATGAACGCCTCGTTGAGGTTGTGAAACATTATATAACGTGAAGGGATTGAAGAACTGTTGATTAAAGGCGTTAGACGGGCTGGTCATTGATCCGAGCGAGAACGTCGGCAAGCCAGGCCTAGTCATCTGGAACTGAAGTTCGGCTCATTGTCTTGTGACAGAAGCGCTTCACCGAGGCGAGGATCTGGTCGGCTGATTTGACCCA
>NZ_QUWV01000247.1 GCF_003403295.1 Komagataeibacter melaceti
CGCCATGTGGGGCCGGGTGGGTGGTCAGGGGCGACACGGCGCGGGGCGCGCGGGTGCCGGTTTTACGTACCCCTTGCCCGTTCCGCGCGGCATGGCGGGGCGCGGAACGGGCAAAAGGTGGCGGCGGGCGGCCTGTCAGGCCGCGCCGTTACGGTGCGGGGTGGTTACTTCGGGTTGCCGAAGTCATAGGCATCTATGCGGCTGATAATGTCCGGCCGGGCGGCATATTTTGCGCCAAGGCGTAGCTGGCGGCGGTCAATTCCGGTGCAGTAACGCGCGGATTTGCGGATGATTTCCTTCTGCCTGTCCGGCGGCAGGGAGCTGTCGATTTCCCCGCCCAGATACTGGCATATCCCGGCATCATGCACGAAAGCACGCACATCGGCAGGAAGCCCTTCCCCCGCCATGGCCCCGGCGGGCGCCAGCAGCACGCCCCCCATCACGGCCCACACCATCTTCCGCCACCCCCGCATTACATGCCCGCCCCTGTCA
>NZ_QUWV01000029.1 GCF_003403295.1 Komagataeibacter melaceti
ACACCGCCGCCCCTGCCGAAAGCGCGCCCCCACCCCCGCCGGTGGATAACAGCAAGGGCAGCGTGACCGGGCTGCCACTGCCCCGCTTCGCCGCCCTCCGCGCCGATGAGGTCAACCTGCGCACCGGGCCGGGCCAGCGCTACCCGATCGACTGGGTCTATCACCGCCGCGGCCTGCCGGTGAAAATCGAGCGGGAATTCGACGTCTGGCGCCTGGTGGAGGACGCGGACGGGCAGAAGGGCTGGGTCCAGCAGGCAACCCTGGTGGGAACCCGCACGTTTGTCATACCGGGTCTCCCGCCGCAGGGTGACGCGGCGCAGGCCGGGCAGCCTGACGCCAAACAGACCGACGTGATCGGCCGGGCCGATACCCGGCTGGTCGGGCATGTGGCCGACGCCACGCAGGCGGCGGACATAAAGGGCGCGGTCATGCTGCGTGCCGATGCCAGCACCACCTCCGCCATCGTGGCCGTGCTGCGCCCGGGCGTGGTCGGCACCCTGCGCCAGTGCCAGGCGGGAAGCCCGTGGTGCAAGGTCTCGGTCAAGCAGTACGGGGGCTGGCTGGAACGTAGCGCCATATGGGGACTATTGCCGCAGGAGGTCATCTCGCCTTCCTGAGGGCCGTCATGAACAGATCGGGAGAAAATGAATGCCGGAAACACCATATCGCGCCCTGCGCCGGACCAAGATCATATCGACACTTGGCCCGGCCACATCGGACCATGCGGCCATACGCGCACTGGCCGTGGCGGGGGTGGATGTTTTCCGGCTCAATTTCTCCCACGGCACGCATGAGGACCACGCCGCCCGCCATGGCGTGATCCGTGATGTGGAGGCTGAACTGGGCCGCCCCATCGGCATACTGGCCGATGTTCAGGGCCCCAAGCTGCGTGTGGGCAATTTCGCCAACGGGCGGGTGCAACTGACCGCAGGCGCCCGGTTCCGGCTTGATCTGGACCCCACGCCGGGCAACGAAACCCGCGTCTGCCTGCCCCACCCTGAAATCCTGTCCACCGCGAACGAGGGCAGCTCCCTGCTGCTTGATGACGGGCGTCTGGCGCTGCGGGTGTGTGAACGGGGTAATGGCTTCCTGCTGACCGAGGTCACGCTGGGTGGCGCGCTGTCCGACCACAAGGGCGTCAACGTGCCCGATGTGGTCCTGCCCATCCCGGCCCTGACGGACAAGGACCGCGCGGACATGGCCTTCGCGCTGGACCTCGGCATCGAATATGTCGGTCTGTCCTTCGTCCAGCGCGCGGATGACGTGCGTGAGGCCCGTGCCCTGGCCAATGGCCGCGCATGGATCATGACCAAGCTTGAAAAGCCGCAGGCCATGGACAACCTCGAGGAGATCGTCGCCCTGTCGGACGCGGTCATGGTGGCGCGCGGCGATCTGGGCGTGGAACTGCCGCCCGAACACGTGCCGCTGGCCCAGAAGCGCATCATCCGCATGGCCCGGCAGATGGGGCGGCCCGTCGTGGTGGCGACCCAGATGCTCGAAAGCATGATCCACGCCCCCACCCCCACCCGCGCCGAGGCATCGGACGTGGCGACGGCGGTGTTTGATGGTGCGGACGCCGTGATGCTTTCAGCCGAGACGGCAGTCGGTTCCTACCCGCGTGAGGCCGTGGCCATGATGGACCGCATCGTGCGCCGGGTGGAAGGTGACGAAGGCTGGCGCCGCCAGATGGAAGGCTCCGGCCCCGCGCCGGAACATGACGTGACGGGTGCGATCGCTGCCGCCACGCGGCAGGTCGCCGCCACGGTGGAGGCATCGGCCATCGCGGCCTTTACCCTGTCGGGACGCACCGCGCTGCGAATCGCGCGCGAACGCCCGGCCTGCACCATCCTCGGCCTGACCCCCACCGATGACATCGCCCGCCGACTGGCCGTGGCGTGGGGGGTGCAGGCCATATCCGTCGGGCAGGAAGCCCCGGTCCATACGATTGAAAGCGTGGTGGACCAGGCCCTTTCCGTCGCGCGGATGGATGGCTACGGCACGGTAGGTGACAGGGTGGTGATTGTGGCGGGGCTGCCGTTTGGCGTGGCGGGCAGCACCAATACGCTGCGTGTCGCCATTATCCGATAGGGCTTATGCCTGCCGGTTCTCGATCAGGCTGCGCCGGATGGCGCGGCCACGCCTGATCCGGCCCACGATCACATCCTCATTGCCGGTGCGGATGGCCTCGCCCATGGCCTGCGCGTCCGCGATGAAGCGGTCGAGCAGTTCCAGCAGCGCCTCGCGGTTGTTGAGGAAGATGTCACGCCACATCGTCGGGTCCGACGCCGCGATGCGCGTGAAATCCCGGAACCCCGACGCCGCGAAATCCAGCACCTCGGAACGGGTTTCATCCGCCAGGTCATCGGCCGTACCGCAGATGGTGAAGGCCAGAAGGTGCGGCAGGTGGCTGACAATGGCGCAGACCCGGTCATGGTGCTCGACCGTCATGCAGCGCACGCGCGCGCCCATCATCTCCCACAGGGTGGTGATGCGGGTGATCGCCGCGGGCGGCGTGTTCTCCGGCGGGGTCAGCAGGCACCACCGGTCCTCGAACAGGGTGGCGAAACCGGCGTCCGGTCCTGAAAACTCGGTGCCCGCCATGGGGTGCGCGGGCACGAAGGCAATATCGGGATGCGCCGCAAGCAGCGGCTGCACGGCGTCCATGACCGTTTTCTTGACCGACCCGACCTCACTCAGGATCGCGCCGGGCTTCATGACCGGCAGCACCTGTGCCGCCACCATGGCAATCGCCCCGACCGGCACGCAGATGATGACGCAGTCCGCCCCCCGCACTGCTGCGACCGGATCGGCCTCGACCGCATCGGCAATATCCAGTTCGGCCACCCGCGCGCGGACTTCGGGGCTTATGTCACATGCGACCAGATGGCGCGCGATGCGCCGGTCTTCACGCGCGCGGCGCAGGATGGATGAGCCGATCAGGCCGGGCCCGATAATGACCAGCGTATCGAACAGGGGGGTGGTGGGTTCCGGCATGGGGGTGTCTGTCTGGCTCGGGGTTTGAAAAAAGCGCGGTCAGTCCCGCGCGGCCTCCGTGCGCTCACGCAGGGGGCCGGATGCCGGAAGCGGTTCTGCCGCATCATCGGGCATGGAACCGGCTGATTTGTTGCGCAGGGCCCGCATTTCCATCCCCTGCCATGTCAGCAGCATGGGAATACCGATGACCAGCTCACGCCCGCGCCGCAACAGCGACAGCCCCAGCGAGACCGAGGGCGGGATGCCAAAGGCCGATCCGAGCGTGATATAGGCCGCTTCCTGCACCCCCAGCCCCGCAGGCACCAGGAACGAGACGGACATGATGCCGCAGGCCACGCCCTCGATCGCGACGGCGCCGCCAAAGCTCAGATGTGCGCCCAGGAAGTAATAGGCGACCCAGATCGTGGCCGCGCTGCCCAGCCAGCCCACGTAATGCAGCAGCGCGCCCTGCACGATGCGGCCGGGGCGCGACCAGATGGCATTGAAACGGTCCTGGATGCTGTCCGCGCTGCTCAGCATGGCATCCTGCCACTGCGCGGCCATGTTGCTGCCCAGCTTGCTGCCCACACGCTTGAGCAGGTCGCCCCCGTGGCGCTGGGTCCAGATGAAGCCACCGATGCCAAGGCTCAGCAGCACGAGGCCGATGATGACCGGGCGCGCGAACGGGCTGGACTGCTGGTGGGCCACAAGACACAGCACGGCGGTCAGGATGAACAGGATCTGGCCCATCACCTCGGTGGTGATGTCCACCAGGTTGGCGCAGGCGGCTTCCCCACCGCTTATGTGCTTGCCGTGCCCGCGCGCGAACAGGTCGCTTGAACAGGTGGCCCTGATCCCCACCACCATGCCGCCAAGCTGCGAGAACGGCAGGCATGCGGCAGCCGCATCGCGGATCATGCGCGAAACCAGCAGCTGCACGAACGGAATGTCCCGACAAGCCGCGTGCCACGCAAGACCCAGTATTGCGTCAACTGCAAGCTGCGCCACCACGGTCGCCATGAACCCGACGAACCCGATGGAGACGATGGCCCTTATTACCGAACCGGCCCCGTACCACGCGGTGCAGCCAGTCAGCAGGGCCAGGCCAAGGATGGCCAGCAGGATGGTGAGCTTTCTCAAAAAAGATCCGTCTTGGTCTGTGGGCGTCTGAACACCGGGTGAAATCGTACCACGATGGTCAACTGGGCCTGACTTACACTACCGGAGGGTCTGGCGCCACCGGGAGGTGTCGGGATAAATGGAACGCCCGCTGGTTGCGAGTCCGTATCGCAATCGTGAATTCTGTCCCCTGACGGAGTGATCATTCAGACCATGACAGCCCCAACCCTTGTGACCGGTGCGACCGGTTTTGTCGGCTCGGCCGTTGCCCGCAACCTGGTGGAACGTGGGCACACGCTCCGGCTCATGGTACGCAAGGGGAGCGACCTGACCAACCTGCGCGACCTGCCCGCCGAACTGGTGGAGGGCGACCTCTCCACCCCCGGCAGCTTTGACGCGGCGGTGAAGGGCTGCCGCTACGTGTTTCATGTCGCGGCGGATTACCGCCTGTGGGTGCCCGACCCGGTACCGATGATGGTGGCCAACGTGGAGGGCACGCGCGCGCTCATGCTGGCAGCGCAGAAAGCGGGGGTGGAGCGGATCGTGTACTGTTCCTCCGTCGCGGCGCTGGGGCTGATCGGTGATGGCACGATCTCCGATGAGGAAACGCCGGTGCACGAGCATGGCGTGATCGGCATCTACAAGCGCTCCAAATACCGCGCCGAGCAGGAAGTCCTGCGCCTGGTGCATGAGCGCGCCCTGCCCGCCGTGATCGTGAACCCCTCCACCCCCGTCGGCCCGCGCGACATCAAGCCGACCCCCACCGGGCAGATGATCCTGGACTGCGCGGCGGGCCGCATGCCGGCCTATGTCGATACCGGCGTGAACATCGTGCATGTGGATGACGTGGCCGAAGGCCATGCTCTGGCGCTGGAACGCGGCCGGATCGGGGAGAAATACATCCTTGGTGGCCAGAACTACCTGCTGCGCGACCTGTTCGCCATGACGGCGGAACTGGCCGGTGTCGCGCCGCCGCGCATAAGCCTGCCGCAGGCGGTGATCTGGCCGGTGGCCGTGGCGAGCGAATGGCTGTCCCGCGCATTTGGCATCGCACCCCGTGTCACGCGGGAGATGCTGGCGATGTCGCACAAGAAGATGTTCTTCTCCTCCGACAAGGCGATCCGTGAACTGGGCTATGCCCCGCGCCCCGCGCGTGAGGCGGTGAAGGACGCCATCGACTGGTTCCGTCAGCACGGCATGCTGGACTGAGGTTGCGGTCATGCTTGTGCTTCCCCTCTCCGTCCTTGCCCTTGTCATCTGGCTGGGACTGATTTTCTGCCATGGCCGGTTCTGGCAGGCCGGTCCCATCCTGCGCCCGGTGCGGGGCGCGCAGCTTGCGGGCCAGAAATGCCCCGAAGTGTGCGTGGTGGTGCCCGCGCGGGATGAAGCGGCCTCCGTCGTGCAGTCTGTCGGTTCGCTGCTGGCGCAGGACTATCCCGGTGAGCTGCATGTCATACTGGTTGATGACAACAGCACCGACGGCACCGGCAGGCTGGCGCGTTCCGTGCCGGACCCGAAAAAGCGGCTGACGGTGGTCAATGGCAGGGCACGGCCGCCGGGATGGAGCGGCAAGCTGTGGGCGGTGGCCCAGGGGGTGGCGCGGGCGCGTGAACTCATGCCCGATTCCAGCGGCTTCGTGCTGCTGACCGATGCCGACATCACCCACGACCCGCGCCATATCTCGACACTGGTGGCCAAGGCGCAGGCCGATCACCTCGATCAGGTGTCCGAGATGGTGGAACTGAACTGCGCCAGCGCGGCCGAGCGCATGCTGGTCCCGGCGTTCGTGTTCTTCTTCACGCTGCTCTACCCCTTCGCCAGTGTGAACAACCCGCGCAGCCGGGTGGCGGGGGCGGCAGGCGGCACGGTGCTGGTGCGCTGGTCGGCGCTGGCGCGCATCGGCGGGATCGAGAGCCTGCGCGGCGCGCTGATAGATGACTGCACGCTGGCCGCCCACATCAAGCACAGCGGCGGCGCGATCTATCTGGGCCATAGCTGTCTGGCGCGCTCGATCCGCCCCTACCCCAACCCGGTGGACATCTGGCGCATGGTGGCGCGCACGGCCTATGTGCAGCTTGACTATTCACCCATGATGCTGGTGGGCACCATCATCGGCATGACCCTGCTGTGGCTCGTGCCCATGCAGCTTGCCCTGTTCGGCCACGGGCTGCCCTGCCTGCTGGGGGCCGGGGCCTGGGTCATGTCCATGGCGTCGTACACGCCCACGCTGCGCCGCTTCGGGCAGTCACCCGCATGGGCGATGTTGCTGCCGGCCATCGCCGGGTTCTATATGCTGGCCACGATCGGCTCGGCGGTGGACCACCACCGGGGCCGGGGCGTGGTGTGGAAAAGCCGGGCCTATACCGAACCTGACGGCGCGATCTCGACCTCCATGCGGGGGGAGGGCCGCGCCACCGTAATGAACCGCACCATGGGAGATGACGTAGGGTGAACACTGATGAGCGGGCCGTGTGGGGGGACGCCGATGTCTCGTCCGGCAAGGATGCCGGCGATGAGAACTTTCCGGTAGGTTCCCTGCTGATCAGCCGCAGGCTGCGTCCGCACGTACATGCCTATTACGATTTCGCCCGCGTGATCGACGATATCGTCGATACCGACCGGCTTGATGCGGAAGCCAAGATCGCGCGCCTCAACGCCATGGAGGACGTGGTGCTGGGCCGCCGCGCCGCCCCCGCCCGGCGCGATGCGCAGACGGCGGTGCGCGTGGGCCGCACGCTGGCGCAGACCGGCGTCTCCACCCCGACCGCCACGGACCTGATCGTGGCGTTCCGGCAGGACGCGGTAAAGAACCGTTATGATTCGTGGGAGGAACTGGCGGAATACTGCCGCTATTCCGCCAATCCCGTGGGGCGCTTCCTGCTGGAACTGCATGGCGAGGACCCGCGCACGTTCGGCCCGTCCGATGCGCTGTGCACGGCGCTGCAGGTCCTGAACCACCTGCAGGACTGCGCCGATGACCTGCGCAACCTTGACCGCTGCTACCTGCCGCGCCCGTGGCTTGAGCGCGAGGGCGTGGCGGTGGACGACCTGCGCCGCCCCGCCACCGTGCCGGGCCTGCGCCGGGTGTTCGATGCGCTGCTTGACCGGGTGGACATGCTCAACCGGGAGGCGGCGAGCCTGCCGGGCCTGATCCGTGACCGGCGCATGCGCATGGAGGCGGCGGTGATCGTCGGGCTTTCGCGCAGGCTGGCGGCGCGGCTGCGCAGGCAGGACCCGCTGGCGGAACGGGTCAAGCTGTCGCGCAAGGATGTTCTGGGCGCCCTTGCCGGGGCGGTACGCACGCTGGTCTAGGCGCGGATTTTGTCCTTGGCCATGATTGCCGCTAAGAACAGGCGGACTGTAATCGTAAACTGAACGGAACACGCGGGAATGGGTTTTTTGCGCGCGCGGCATGATGAGGCCCCGGTACTGGGCTGCGACCCCGCCGACCTGGCGGCGGTGGAGCAGGTGGTGGTGCGTTCGGGTACCTCCTTTGGCAAGGGCATGCGCATCCTGCCGCCGGACCGGCGGTATGGCATGTACGCGGTCTATGCCTTCTGCCGCCTGGTTGATGACGTGGCCGATGATGCGGGCGAGGCCGAGGACAAGTGCCGCAGGCTGGAAGAATGGCGCGCGCGCATCGCCCGGCTTTACGCCGGGGAGGCACGCGACGGCATCGACCGCGTGCTGATGGCCACCATCCGCCGCTTCGGCCTGCGGCATGAGGATTTCACCGCCGTGATCGACGGGATGGAGATGGACGCGCGCGGTCCCGTCATCGCCCCGGACGAGGCGACGTTCGACCTGTACTGTGACCGCGTGGCCTCGGCAGTGGGGCGGCTGTCGGTGCGGGTGTTCGGGGATTCCTCGCCCGCTGCGGATCAGGTCGCCTACCACCTGGGCCGTGCGCTGCAGATCACCAACATCCTGCGCGACGTGGCGGAGGACGCGCGGCTTGGCCGCCTGTACCTGCCGCGCGAACTGCTGGAACGCTTCAACATCCCGCCCGAACCCGCCGCCGTGGTGCGTGCGCCCACGCTGGAACAGGTGGGCCGCATCCTGGCCGGTCGCGCGCATGACCATTTCCGCGCCGCCGCCGCCGCCATGGCCCGGTGCGACCGCACGGCCATGCGCCCCGCGCGCCTGATGGGGGCGACCTATGCCGCCATCCTCGCCGCGCAGGAGCGTCAGGGATGGAAGACACCCGAACACCGCGTCTCCCTGTCGCGCCCGCGCAAGGTGCTGATCGCCCTGCGCGCGCTGGTGGGCTGAGGCATGAGCGGGCATGTCCATATCGTCGGCGGGGGGCTGGCGGGGCTTTCCGCCGCAGTCGAACTGGCCGGCGGCAGCGAGCGTGTCACGGTCCATGAGGCCGGTCCGGCCTGTGGCGGGCGGGCGCGTTCCTACCTTGACCGGCATCTGGGCTGCCGCATCGACAATGGCAACCACCTGCTGCTGTCGGGCAACCCGGCGGTGTACCGCTATCTGGGCCTGATCGGGGCGCAGGATACGCTGGTTGGCCCCGGTCGCCCGGTTTTCCCGTTCGTGGATCTGGCGGAGCGGCTGCGCTGGACGCTGGACCTGTCGCGCGGGCGGCTGCCGCTGTGGGTGCTCTCGCGCCGCAGGCGTGTGCCCGGCATGCGGCTGGCGGAACTGCGCGGGCTGCTGGCGCTTATGGAGGCCACGCCGGACATGGTGGTGGCGGACTGCCTGCAACCCGGCAGCCTGTCGCGCCGCCTGCTCGAACCCTTCGCCATTTCCGTGCTCAACACCATGCCCGATACCGGCAGCGCCGCCCTGCTGGGCGCGGTGGTGAAGGAAAGCCTTGCACGGGGCGGGCGCAACTGCCTGCCGCGCTTTCCGGCGCAGGGCCTGTCCGAAAGTTTCGTGGACCCGGCACTCGATCACCTCGCAACACTCAAGGCGGAGGTCCGCACCGCAAGCCGGGTCAGCGCCGTGGAAATGGATAATGGCCACGTCACCGCCCTGCGGCTGGGTGAGGCACGCATCGCCATCGGCCCGCATGACACGGTCATCATGGCCGTTCCGGCTCCGGTCGCGAGCAGCCTGCTGGCGGCGGAACTGCCCGGCTTCAGCGCGCCGGATGCGTTCGAGTCCATCCTGAACGTGCATTTTGCGCTGCCGGAGGCCCCGCGCCTGACGGGCGGGCTGGCGCAGGCCCGCTTCATCGGCGTGGTGGGAGGGGTGAGCGAATGGGTGTTCGTCAAGGATCGCATCCTGTCGGTCACGGTCAGCGCCGCCAACCGCTACGACACGCGCGACCAGGACGAACTGGCCGCAATCATCTGGAACGAGGTGCGCGCCGCGATCGACCCCGCCGCCACGGCTCCGCTGCCGGTGGCCATGCCGCCGCTGCGCATCGTGCGTGAAAAACGCGCGACATTCGCCGCGACTCCGGCGCAGGACCGCCTGCGGCCCACCACGCGGACCATGGCGGGCAACCTGCTGCTGGCGGGAGACTGGACGGCAACGGGATTGCCCGCCACAATCGAGGGCGCGATCCGGTCAGGCCATGCTGCAGCGCAGGCCGTTCATGCCCGCAGGGGCCTGCCGGGCCGACCGAAATGAAAACGATTTACGGATTTGCAATAGGCCCCCGTCACGGCACGGGGAACGTGGAATAATGGCGAACACAACCGAAACACTCACCGCTACCCGCACGAGCACCGACACGACCAGCGGCAAGGCCGATGCCGCCATGCCGCTGGACGCGGCCAGTCTGGAGCAGGCCGTAACCCGCGCCCACGCCGCACTGGGCAGGCGACAGGCCGATGACGGGCACTGGGTCTTTGACCTTGAGGCCGATGCCACCATCCCGGCCGAATACGTGCTGCTGGAGCATTACCTCGACCGGATCGACCCGAAGCTGGAACAGCGCATCGGCGTGTACCTGCGCCGTATCCAGGGAACACATGGCGGGTGGCCGCTGTATGAGGATGGCAAGTTCGACCTGTCGGCATCGGTCAAGGCCTACTTCGCCCTCAAGGCGATCGGTGACAGCGTGAACGCCCCCCACATGATCCGCGCCCGGCAGGCGATCCTTGACCATGGCGGGGCGGAACGGACCAACGTGTTCACCCGCATCCAGCTCGCCCTGTTTGGCGAGGTGCCGTGGGAAGCCGCGCCGGCCATGCCGGTCGAGATCATGCTGCTGCCGCGCACGGCCCTGTTCTCGGTATGGAACATGTCCTACTGGTCGCGCACGGTCATCGCGCCGCTGCTGGTGCTGGCCGCGCTGCGCCCGCGCGCCATCAACCCGCGCGACGTGCATGTTCAGGAACTGTTCGTCACCCCGCCGGCCAAGGTGCGCGACTGGATTCGCGGGCCGTACCGCTCGGTCTGGGGGCGTGTGTTCAAGTATGTGGACGCGGTGCTGCGCCCCGTCGAGAGCATGATCCCCGAAAAGACCCGCCGCAAGGCCATCAAGGCGGCGGTGGACTTCATCGAGCCGCGCCTGAATGGCGTGGACGGGCTGGGGGCCATCTACCCCGCCATGGCCAATACGGTCATGATGTTCCGCGCCCTGAACGTGCCCGATTCCGACCCGCGCGCCAAAACCGCGTGGGAGGCCGTGCAGCGCCTGCTGGTCAATCAGGGCGAGGAAACCTACTGCCAGCCCTGCGTCTCCCCCATCTGGGATACGGGCCTGGCCGGTCACGCCATGATCGAGGCCGCTTCCGGCCCCAACGGGATCGCGCCGGAAGAAACGAAGAAGAAGCTGGCCGCCGCCGGGAAATGGCTGCGCGAGCGCCAGATTCTGGATGTGAAGGGCGACTGGGCCATCAACCGCCCGGACCTGCGCCCCGGTGGCTGGGCCTTCCAGTACGCCAATGACTATTACCCCGACGTGGATGACACCGCCGTGGTAGGCATGCTGCTGCACCGGGAGGGTGACCCCGCCAATACGGAAGCCATCGAACGGGCGCGGGAATGGATCATCGGCATGCAGAGCACGAATGGCGGCTGGGGCGCGTTCGATGTCGATAACAACCTCGACCTGCTCAACCACATTCCCTTTGCCGACCACGGCGCGCTGCTTGACCCGCCCACGGCGGACGTGACCGCGCGCTGCATCTCCTTCCTCGCCCAGCTTGGCCACCCCGAAGACCAGCCCGTCATTGACCGCGGTGTCGCCTACCTGCGTGATGATCAGGAAAAGGACGGCTCATGGTTCGGGCGCTGGGGCACCAACTACATCTACGGCACATGGTCTGTGCTGTGCGCGCTAAACGCGGCTGGCGTCGCGCATGATGACCCGATGATCATCCGCGCCGCCGACTGGCTGCGCAGCCACCAGCGCGAGGACGGCGGCTGGGGCGAGGACTGCGCCAGCTACGAAGGTGCGGCACCTGGCACGTACAAGGAAAGCCTGCCCTCACAGACCGCATGGGCGGTGCTGGGCATGATGGCCGCCGGCCTGCGCGACGATCCCGCCGTGGCCCGTGGTGTCGCCTATCTGGGCCGCACGCAGGGCGAGGATGGCGAATGGGCGGAAGAGCCGTACAACGCCGTCGGCTTCCCCAAGGTGTTCTACCTGCGTTACCACGGCTACCGGCAGTTCTTCCCGCTTCTGGCGCTGTCGCGCTACCGCAACATGCAGGTCAGCAACAGCGGCCGCGTGGGCTACGGGTTCTGATGGCGGGGAAACGCTAGACATGTCCGACACAGCAACCACAGCCCCGTTCTCCCGGCTCGGGATCGTGGTGGGAATGGAGGCGGAGGCATCGCTCATCCGCCCGTTCCTGCCCCATGCCCGCTTCGGCCTGAGCGGGGCGACCCTGTCGGGCGCACGGCAGGCCGTGCTTGACCTGCTGGAAGGGGGCGTGGATGCGCTCCTGTCCTTCGGTCTGGCGGCGGGGCTTGATCCCGCCCTTGCGCCCGGCACGGTCGTCATCCCACGGCATGTGATGGTCAATGGCGAGCGTCTGGCCGCCTCCCCTGCGCTGCTGGCATGGCTGGGCGCGGAACGGGCGGATGTGGTTGGCGGCGACCTGCTGCATAGCGACGTGATCGTGACCGACGCCCGGCGCAAGACCGCCCTGTTCAGCCAGACGGGCTGCGTGGCGCTGGATATGGAAAGCGGCGTGGTGGCTGAAATGGCCAGCATGCGCAAGGTACCCTTCGCGGCCCTGCGTGTCGTATGCGACCCGGCTGACCGCACCCTGCCCCCCGCCGCCATGGTGGCGCTGCGGCCCGATGGCAGCCTGGCGGTGGGCGCCCTGATCCGCAGCATCGCGTGCAACCCGTTGCAGATTCCCGCCCTGATCCGCGTGGGGCGTGACGCGGGTGCCGCGCGGAATGCGGTCAAGGCCGTGCTGGCGCAGCGTTTTTCCTGAACAGGCCCCGGTCACGGCCGGGACATGACACATGGATGTGATGGTCGGGCCTGCCGCCCCCATCACGCCCTCCCTCCCCGCGCGAACGGGCCGGGCGGTATGGATGGGGCATGGGCGCATTTTTCCCACCCGGCAGGAAACCGGGCGGGGATGAATGTGCTATGCGGGACGCTGCTCCCTGCCGGGACTGCTTGACGCCCCGCGTAATGCGGGTGATTGATTCGCATCAATGTCAGCCATGGTCGATCCGCGTGACATAGGGCTGGCCGAAAGATCAGGAGAGACAGGCATGACACGCGCTGTGCTGGCACTGAATGCAGGATCATCCAGCCTCAAGTTCGCCCTGTTTTCCATCGAAAAGGGAGAAACGGCCACCGCGCCCAGCCACCGCATCGCATCGGGTGAGCTGGAGGGCATCGGCACGCACCCCCATTTCATTGCCCATGACGCCAGTGGCCACGTGCTGGTGGATGAACGGTGGGACCCCGCCGTTCCCGACGCCACGGGCAAGGTCAGCGCGGACACCGCACATCACGGCCCCATGGCGACCCTGATGGAATGGGTGGGCAAACAGCTTGGCGATGTGGACCTGATGGCGGTGGGGCACCGTGTGGTCCATGGCGGGCCGGAGTTCATCGCCCCCGTCCGCATCACGCCCGATATACTGGCCCGCCTTACGGCGCTGACCCCGTTCGCGCCGCTGCACCAGCCCGGCAGCCTGGCCCCCATCCGGGCGCTGCTGGCGCAGTATCCCGACCTGCCGCAGGTCGCGTGTTTCGACACGGGCTTCCACCACACCCTGCCGCCGGTGGCGCAGGCGCAGGCCCTGCCGCGTGACTACGCAGCACGCGGGGTGCGGCGCTACGGGTTCCATGGCCTGTCATATGAATATATCGCCTCCGCCCTGCGCAGTTGCGCGCCGCGCCTGGCGGAAGGGCGCACCATTGTCGCGCATATCGGCAGCGGGGGCAGCCTGTGCGCCCTGCGCGGCGGGCGCAGCATCGACACGACCATGGGCTTTTCGGTGCTGGACGGTCTGGTCATGGGCACGCGCTGCGGCCACCTTGACCCCGGCGTGATCCTTTACATGCTCAAGGAAGAAGGGCTGGGTGCGGCCGAGATCGAGAACATCCTCTATCACCGCTCCGGCCTGCTGGGCGTGTCAGGCATGTCGGCCGACATGCGCGACCTGCACGCCAAGGCCGCGACCAGCCCGGAGGTGACGCAGGCGCTGGACCTGTTCGTCTATCGTTTCACCCAGCAGGCGGGCGCCATGATGGCGGCGCTGGAGGGGCTGGACGGTCTGGTCTTCACCGCCGGCATTGGCGAAAATGACGCGATCATCCGCGCCGCGATCTGCGCGCGGCTGGCATGGGCGGGAGTTCGCATTGATGCGCAGGCCAACGCCACGCATCAGGGCGTCATCAGCACGCCGGACAGTGCTGTCGAGGTGCGGGTCATCCCCACCGATGAGGAAACAACAATCCGTCGGCATGTGCTGATGTGTCTGGCCTGAGCGCAGGCCGGACAGGGATGGACTATCTCGGAAGGAACGGAAATGAGTGAAACTGCATCCGCAACACCGCTGTCAGCAGCGGATGTCGCGCTGTTCAACAAGTGGTGGCATGCAGCAAACTATCTGTCGATTGCCCAGATCTACCTGCTGGCCAACCCGCTTCTGCGTGAACCGCTCAAGCTGGAACACACCAAGCCGCGCCTGCTGGGCCACTGGGGCACCACGCCGGGGCTGAACTTCCTGTACCTGCACCTTAACCGCATCATCCGCGAACAGGACCGCAATGTGCTGTTCATCGCCGGGCCGGGCCACGGCGCGCCGGGTGTCGTGGCCAGCACCTATCTGGAAGGGACGTACACCGAGTATTTCCCCTCCATCACGCAGGATGCGGACGGGCTGGCCAAACTGGTCAAGCAGTTCTCCTTCCCCGGCGGCATCCCCAGCCACGCCGCCCCGACCACGCCGGGCTCCATCCATGAAGGTGGCGAGCTGGGCTATTCCCTGTCCCATGCCTATGGCGCGGTCTTTGACAACCCCGACCTGGTCGTGGCCTGCGTTGTCGGTGATGGCGAGGCCGAAACCGGCCCGATGGCCACATCATGGCACAGCAACAAGTTCCTTGACCCCAAGAGCGACGGCGCGGTCCTGCCGATCCTGCACCTGAACGGCTACAAGATCGCCAACCCGACGGTGCTGGCCCGCATCTCGCCCGAGGAACTGCTGAACCTGTTCCGCGGCTATGGCTACGACCCCATCGTGGTGGAAGGTGACGACCCGGACACCATGCACCAGAAAATGGCCGTGGCGATGGACACGGCCTTTGCCAAGATCACGGACATCCAGAAAGCCGCACGCGAGAAGAACGAGACCGCGCGCCCGCTGTGGCCCATGATCATCATGCGCACCCCCAAGGGCTGGACCTGCCCCAAGACGGTGGACGGCCTGCGCACGGAAGGCTACTGGCGCGCCCATCAGGTGCCCATTACCGACATGACCAAGCCGGGGCATCTGGAACTGCTCGACAAGTGGCTGCGCAGCTACAAGCCTGAAGAACTGTTTGACGAAAACGGCACCCTTCTGCCCGAAATCGCGGCCCTCGCCCCCAAGGGCAACCGCCGCATGAGCGCAAACCCCCATGCCAATGGCGGGCTGCTGCGCCGTGACCTGCGCCTGCCGGACATTACGGAATACGCGGTGACCGTTTCCTCGCCGGGGCATGAGACGGGTGAGAGCACGCGCGTGCTGGGCGCATGGCTGCGCGACGTGATGAAGGAGAACCTTCCGGCCGGCAACTTCCGCGTCCTTGCGCCGGATGAAAACAACTCCAACCGCCTGAACGCCGTGCTGGATGTTACCGACCGGGCATGGAACGCCACCACCTATGATTATGACGATCATCTGGGGGTGAACGGCCATGTCATGGAAATCCTGAGCGAGCATACCTGCCAGGGCTGGCTGGAAGGCTACCTGCTGACCGGGCGGCATGGCTTCCTGTCGTGCTACGAGGCGTTCATCCACATTGTGGATTCCATGGTCAACCAGCACGCCAAGTGGATCAAGCAGGCTGATGAGGTCTCGTGGCGCGCGCCGATCGCATCGCTGAACTACCTGCTTACGTCGCATGTATGGCGGCAGGACCATAACGGGTTCAGCCATCAGGACCCCGGCTTCATCGACCACGTGCTGAACAAGAAGGCCAAGACGGTGCGGGTGTTCCTGCCGCCTGATGCCAACACCCTGCTGTGCGTGGCCAAGGCCTGTCTTGAAAGCCGCGACCGGGTGAACGTGATCGTGGCGGGCAAGCAGCCCGAGCCGCAGTGGCTGGACATGGATGACGCCATCGCGCACTGCGCCCGTGGCATCGGCATCTGGGAATGGGCCAGCAATGACAAGGGCGGTGAGCCTGATGTCGTCATGGCCTGCGCGGGCGACGTGCCGACCATGGAAACGCTGGCCGCAGTCCAGATCCTGAACCATCACCTGCCGGACCTGAAGATCCGCGTAATCAACGTGGTGGACCTGCTGACGCTCGAATCCCGCTCCCAGCACCCGGACGGGCTGGAAGATTCCGTGTTCGACAGCCTGTTCACCATGGACAAGCCGGTCATCTTCGCATTCCACGGCTATCCGGCGCTGATTCACAAGCTGGTTTACAAGCGGGCCAACAGCCGCAACTTCCACGTGCATGGCTACCGTGAGGAAGGCTCCACCACCACACCGTTCGACATGACGGTGCGCAACAACCTGGACCGCTTCCATCTGGTGCAGAACGTGATCCGCCACGTGCCCGGCCTTGCGGCCAAGGCGGCCTATGCCAACGAGGCGATCAGCAACAAGCTGATCGAACACAAGCGCTACGTGGCCGAACATGGGCAGGACCTGCCCGAAATCCGCAACTGGCGCTGGTCGTAAGACCTCCGCCTTTTTACGTGGTTAGGAAAAAGGGAGCAGAAATGCTCCCTTTTTTCATGCCCGGATGATCCGGCCCGTGCAGGCACGGTTCATGGCTGGTCCTGTTCCGGTGGGGTGAATGGCTGCGATGGCGGCGCCTGTGCCGCCATGTCGGAGGGGGAAGGCGGTAGCGGCCGGATGGTTATGATCGGCTGCGGCGCGGGGGGCGGCGAATCTGGCGCGGCTGCGGCGGATGCCGGGACTGATGGCGTGGATGCGCGATCAGCGGACCGCGATGGAGCAGGAGGCTCAGCGGGCTGTGGCAACGCCGGTGTCCCTGCGGTGGATTGCGGGACTGACGGCGTGGACGCCCGATCAGCAGACTGCGACGGATCGGACGGGTCAGGCTGCGGCACAGTGGTCTGTGACGGAACTGGTGCCTCCGGGTAAGACGCCGGAACAGACGGCGCGAATGTACGATCAGCAGGCTGCGGCGTGGCAGGTTGTGATGGGGCCGATGCGTCTGGGGCGGACGGTGGCGCCAACGCTGTGGATACGTGGTCAGCAGGCCGGGACGCGACAGCCGGAGGCGGAACCGATGCCACCATGGAGGGCGACGCTACAGGCCGTGGCGAAGCCGCTACGCCTGTAGGGGACGCCGCGCCGGGTGTCGCGGAGGAGGCAAGGTACTGGGCAAAACTTTCCTGTATCCTGCGCGCCTTTTCCGGGTCGGAGGCAATGGCCTGCGGGTCAGACGAGTCCACGACGACAATCCGGTCTCCCTGCAGCGGGCCGGGCGTATGCTCGGCCCCCAGCAGCGCCCGCACGGCGCGGGCGTTCGGGGCGTCATTGCGCACCATCAGGTCAAGCTGCCGGTCCAGCAGGCCATGGTGGTCGATAAAACTGTTCACGCGCGCGGGGATGCGGATGCACCCTTCGGAATCCGCCTGCCCCAGCCTCGATTCAAGAAAGGCGGGATCGGTCGCATGCATCTCCAGCCGCACCACCGCCAGCGCGTCCCTGCGCCGCCAGTCTTCCGTTGTCTGCCAGCCAAAGTCCCACACCCGCATGCCCTTGTCGCCATTGCCACGGATGCCGTATTCGTTCTTGGTGCCCAGCGCGCGATAGCCGTAAATCTGCCCGTCATTGCGGAATATGCCCACGGGCGTGCGGAAATGCTCCTTGCGCCCGGGCCTGCCCGTACTCACCGCCACCATGCCCAGCGGCGTCAGGTCATGCCGCGTCGGGTCCGACAGCACGAACCACATGAGCTGGACGGCAGGCGCGCGGTCCACCACCAGAATGACCTCGGTATCCGCAGGCCAGTTGCCGGTCCGGTCGAGCATGTCCATGCCCAGTTCCATGGCCCGCCGGGTCTGGCGCGGTGACAGGCGGGTGCGCTGGAGGCCAAGTTCGCGCCGGATGTCCTGCTGGAGTGCGATCGCGGCATCGGGCAGGGCCGCCGCCGGAGCGCCCGGAACCCGGCATGTCATGAACACGGGTATCAGAACCGGCAATATCCAGCGCATTGGAAGCATCATGCGGGCAGCCCCGGTCGGGAAGAGGGTATCATGACCTTGTACATCGCATCGGAAGCCCGAACGGGCCGGATGGAAACCATCGCACGCAATCATGAAACATGAAATACCAGACGACTATTGGGGGGATGTTAACATTTCACCTGTCTGTTAGGGTTTTCGATGTGATGGATTGCCATGCGCGTTTTACTGACCGGGGGATACGGCTTTATCGGGTCGGCCGTGGTGCGCCACCTGATAGAAAACACCCGCCACGATGTGCTCAACATTGACAGCCTGACCTATGCCGCCAGCCCCGACGCGGTAGCTGATGTGGCGGCGGACAGCCGCTACGGCTTCAGGCAGTGCGATATCTGCGATACGGCGGCGGTAGGCCGTATCCTTGACGCCTACCGCCCCGATGCGGTCATGCACCTGGCTGCTGAAAGCCATGTGGACCGCTCCATCGACAGTGCGGGCGTGTTCATGCGCACCAACATCATGGGCACCTTTTCCATGCTGGAGGCCGTGCGGGCCTACTGGCGGGAACTGCCGCCCGCCCGGCGCGCGGCGTTCCGCTTCCATCATGTCTCGACCGATGAAGTGTTCGGCATGCTGGGCCCGCATGATCCCCCCTTTACCGAAGCGACACCGTACAACCCCAGCAGCCCCTATTCCGCCAGCAAGGCGGCGTCGGACCATCTGGTGCGCGCATGGCACCACACTTATGGGCTGCCCGCTTTCATCACCAACACCACCAACAATTACGGCATCTGGCATTTTCCTGAAAAGCTGGTGCCGCTCACCATCATCAACGCCCTTGAGGGCAGGACGTTGCCGGTCTATGGCGCGGGCGACAACGTGCGTGACTGGCTGTTCGTCAGTGACCATGCGGAAGCGCTGGTCCGCGCGGTGGAACATGGCAGGCCGGGCGGGACATACGCCATCGGTGCGCGCCAGCCCCGCACCAACCTTGAGGTCGTACGGGCCATCTGCGCCGTGCTGGACAGGCTGTGTCCCGATCCCGCCGGGCCGCATGCCCGCCTCATCCGCCATGTGCCGGACAGGCCGGGCCATGATTTCCGCTATGAAATCGACCCCACCCACGCGGAGCGGGCGCTGGGCTGGACCGCGCGGCATGATTTTGAAAGCGGCCTTGAACTGACCGTGCGCTGGTATATCGACCATGCGCCATGGTGGCGGGCCATACGCGCCCGGCAGCAGGCCAGCCTGCCCATGGGGCAGGTGGCCTGATGGCCATGGCACAGCACGACACCACACACCGCCCCGCCACGCGGGGTATCCTGCTGGCGGGCGGTTCGGGCACGCGGCTGCACCCGATGACACTGGCCGTAAGCAAGCAGCTCCTGCCCGTATATGACAAACCCATGATCTATTACCCGTTATGCACGCTGATGATGGCGGGCATCCGGGACATCATGATCATTTCCACCCCGCAGGACCTGCCGCAGTTCCAGCGTCTTCTGGGTGATGGCGCGCAGCTTGGCGTACGCTTCGCCTACCGTGTCCAGCCCCGGCCCGACGGGATCGCGCAGGCGTTCCTCATCGCGGGGGACTGGCTGGCGGACGCGCCATGCGCGCTGGTACTGGGGGATAACCTGATCTTTGCCGATCACCTGCCCGCCATGCTGCGCAAGGCGGCGGAGCGCACCCATGGGGCCACGGTCTTCGCCTATCAGGTACGCGATCCCGAACGCTACGGGGTCGTGACCTTCGCGCGGGATGGCGCGGCGCTGGACATTCTAGAAAAACCCGTGCCCGCGCCGTCAAACTGGGCGGTGACCGGACTGTATTTCTATGATGGGCGGGTGCGGGAACTGGCGGCGGGCCTGCGCCCCTCCGCCCGGGGGGAGCTTGAGATAACCGACCTCAACCGCATCTACCTGGCTGAAAACGCCCTGCATGTCGAACGGCTTGGCCGGGGCTGCGCGTGGCTGGACGCGGGCATGCCGGACAGCCTCATGCTGGCGGGTTCCTTCGTGCAGACCGTGCAGGCGCGTCAGGGCATGCTGGTCGGATCACCGGAGGAGGCGGCTTTCCTCATGGGCTATATTGACGCAGCCCAACTCCGCGCGCTGGCCGGTCGCATGGGCCGCACCGAACTGGGCCGAACGCTTATGGCCATTGCGGACGGAGCCACGCCAACGCCCGCACCCTAGCTGGCCCCGGCCGCGCGCCGGGCGCAGATACGCCGCCAGATATTGCACCCGCCCATGCACAGGCAGCCCCCCGTCACCACCACGGCCAGCGGCGCGGGGCTGTGAAAGACCACATGGCCCAGTATGAAGCCACTGCCGGCAGCAAGGGAAAACTGGATCGTGCCCATAAGCGCGGACGCACTGCCCAACTGGTGGCCGTGATGGGTAAAGGCCATGACCGTCGCATTGGGGCCGATAAAGCCCAGTGATCCCGTCATGCCCATGACCAGCGCACACACCAGCAGCGGGTGCGCAGGCCCCGCCACCCCGGCCACCGACAGCCCGAGGCAGAGCACCGCAACGATCAGGCAGGACATGATCCCGCCATCCAGCAGGCGTGACAGGCCCAGCCGATGCACCAGCAGGCCGTTGAGCTGCGCGCAGGCGATGAACATCGCGGCGTTCAGGCCGAAGAAAGCGCCGAATTCACCGGGCGTGAACTGCAGCAGGTGCTCGAACACCACAGGGGCGGAGGTAATGTAGGCAAACATGACGAAGGAGGAGAAGCTGTTGATCAGCGCACTGGACATGAACACGGGCTCACGCACCAGCGCGGCATAGCGGCCGATCATGCCCGGCATGGAAAACGAGATCCGCTTGCCCACCGGCATCGTGTCGGGCAGGCAGGCCAGCACCGCCCCCAGCGCCAGCACGCCGTAGCCCACCGCAATGGTGAAGATCCAGCGCCAGTGCCCGAATGACAGCACCAGACTGCCCAGCGAGGGTGCGAGGATGGGCATGACCCCAAAGACCAGCATGAGCTGCGACATGATCCGCACGCACGCCGCCCCGGTCGCCACATCACGCACGATGGCGCGCGGGATCACGGCGCAGGCCGCACCACCCAGCGCGGCAATGAAGCGGCACAGGCAGAACAGGTCGAACCCGCTGACCACCGCGCACCCGAGCGAACCGGCGCAGAACAGGACCAGCCCTCCCACCAGCGGCACGCGCCGCCCCAGCCGGTCGGACAGGGGGCCAAGGCTGAACTGCCCCACCGCAAGACCTGCGAACCATGCCGCCAGCGTCACCTGGCTGGCCCCGGTGTGGCCGCCCGCCAGTTCCTGATCCATGGCCGGGAAGGCAGGCAGGTACATATCGGTGGCAAGCGGGCCGATGGCCGTGATCAGCCCCAGCAGGGCGATCATCCAGAAGGGCATGGCGGAAGGAAGCGGCTGGGAAGCTGGCATGATGATCCGGGACGCAGATGACGGAAGGGGAGCCACGGGCAGGGGCATATCCATGTTATTTCACACCGCTTGTCCATGCGCCGTGCCGCATGCATCCCATGCCCGCCACGCCACCCCCGTTTCATGGCGCGGCGGGTTTATGGGTGTTGGGTCAGAGCCCGAAACTGGCGACCAGCCCGGACAGCCCCGTCTGCCGGTGCCGTTGCAGCCGGGCGGCCACCAGCACGGCGCGGGCTTCGGTAATGGCCTGGTCCAGTTCGGAATTGATGATAACGTGATCGAACTCGTTCCAGTGCGAGATCTCGTCGCGCGCGGCCTGCATGCGGCGCGCGATCTCGTCGGCCTCGTCCGAGGCACGGCCATGCAGGCGGCGCTCCAGTTCCGCGATGGAGGGCGGCAGCACGAATATGCTGACCACATCATCAGGCAGCGCCGCGCGGATCTGGCGGTGGCCCTGCCAGTCTATGTCGAACACCATGTCACGACCCTGCGCCAGCGCTTCCTCCACCGGGGCGCGCGGCGTACCGTAGCCCCGGCCGAACACGGTGGCCCATTCCAGCATCTCGCCCGTTTCCGCCATGCGCATGAACGCCTCCATGCTGCGGAAATGGTAATGGATGCCGTCACTCTCCCCCGGGCGGGGCTGGCGCGTGGTGACCGACACGGAATGAAGCAGTTGCGGCTCGGACGCCCGCAGCGCATTGGCAATGGTGGACTTGCCCGCGCCGGACGGGGCTGAAATAACCAGACATACCCCCCTGCGCTGGACCGGGACCCCGGAAGTGGCGCGGAAGGGAGGGGCTGGCTGGCTCATACGGCTCTCCATGGTTGTCGGCCCGCCTGCTTGCGGGCCGGGCGCGGAAACGAAGTAGCGCAGTTCTAACAGGGTGTATGTATTCTGCGAACATGAAACAGGATTCGATACTGATCACAGGCGCCTCGTCCGGTATCGGGCGTGGCCTTGCCCTCGCCCTCGCCCGGCCGGGGCGCACGCTGCACCTGGGGGGGCGTAACGCGCATAACCTGAAGGAAGTGGCCACACGCTGCATCGCACGTGGGGCGGATGCCCGCATACGGGTGCAGGATGTGCGCGATCAGGCGGGCATGGAGGCATGGATCATGGCCACCGGCACGCTGGACCTTGTCTTCGCCTGCGCGGGAATCACGGCCTCCACCACAGGCGGCGAGGACGCACCCCATGAACCCGACGCCCAGATCCGGCGCATGTTCGCGACCAATGTGGATGGCGTCATCAATACCGTGCTGCCCGCGCTACGGGTCATGCGCGGCCAGCCGCGCGGCAGCGACGGCGTGCGCGGGCGCATATGCGCCATGTCCTCGGTGGCGGGGCTGGTCTCGTTTCCGGGCACGCCATCGTACTGCGCGTCAAAGGCGGCGGTGGACCGCTTCATGGTGGCGACGGGCGGGAACATGGCGCGGGCTGGCATCATGATGTCCAGTGTGTGCTGCGGGTTCGTAAACACCCCCATGACCGCACGCAACACCTTCCACATGCCCGGCCTGACCCAGACGGGCGATGCGGTGCGGGCCATCCTGTCGGGGGTGGCGCGCGGCAGGCGGCGCATTTCCTTCCCGTGGTGGCTGGCGGCGGGATCGCGCTTCATGGACCTGCTGCCGATCGGGATCGCGCAGTCCTGTTACTTCCGCCAGCCGGCGGGACAGGCGGGCAGCATGCCCGAAACGGGGCTGGAGCAGCCGGGCACGCCCGCGGCGTGAGGGATGACCCCGTGATGGCAGGAACCGGGACCAGCCCTTGAACCCGTGCCGCATCTTCATCCTGCGCCCCGTAGCGACCACCCTGCTGGCGGCGGCCATCATGCTGTCCGGCCTTTTTGCCTACCGGGTACTGCCAGTGGGCGACCTGCCGGATA
The DNA here is from genome assembly GCF_003403295.1 of Komagataeibacter melaceti. Lineage (GTDB taxonomy): Bacteria > Pseudomonadota > Alphaproteobacteria > Acetobacterales > Acetobacteraceae > Komagataeibacter > Komagataeibacter melaceti. The sequence goes on from NZ_QUWV01000029.1 coordinate 23,175, forward strand.
TCGCCGTGCCGGTCATCTACATCATGGCCAGCCAGCCCGGCGCCTCGCCCCAGCAGATGGCCAGTTCCGTCACCACCCCGCTGGAACGCAGGCTGGGGCAGGTGGCGGGCGTAAGCGAGATCGAGTCCGATTCCAGCCAGGATAACGCCTTCATCCTGCTGACCTTCGATGAAACCACCAATATCGACGCCGCCGCCAATGACGTGGAAGCCGCATTGCGCGCCGCCCGCGCCGACATGCCCGCAACGCTCGAGTCACAGCCGCAGTACTGGAAGGCCAACCCCTCCGACAACCCGGTCATGATCCTGGCGCTGACATCGGACACGCAGCCGGTGTCCGAGCTGTACGACATTGCCAAGACGCGCCTGCAGCCATTGCTTGCGCAGGTGCAGGGCGTGGGCTGGGTCGAGATTGCGGGCAGTTCCGCCCCGGCGGTGCGGGTGGAAATCAACCCGTGGCCGCTGTTCAAATACGGGCTGGGGTTCGAGGACATCCGCTCCGCCCTGGCATCGGCCAACGCCAATACGCCCAAGGGCATCATAGAAAACGACACGACCCGCTACACGCTGGCCACCAACGACCAGGCGCGCACCGCCGCCCAGTACCGTGACCTGGTGATCGGCTACCGTGACAGCCGCCCCGTGCGGCTGCGCGACGTGGCCACCGTGCGCAACGGCGTGGAAAACGAACGCCAGATTGGCTACCTGAACGGGCACACCGCGGTCATGGCCATCATCCGCCCCCGGGCCGGAGCGAACGTGATCCACGTGATCGATTCGATCAAGGGCCGCCTGCCCGCCCTGCGCGCGGCGCTGCCGCGCGGGGTCTCGCTGGTGCCCGCCATGGACCGTTCCATCACCATCCGCGCCTCGCTGGCGGATACGCAGTGGACGCTCCTCGCCTCGGTCGTGCTGGTAGTGGGGGTGGTGCTGGCGTTCCTGCGCAGCCCGCGCGCGACACTCATCCCGGCCATTACGGTGCCCATATCACTGGCGGGCACGCTGGCGTTCATGGCGCTGTTCCACTTCTCGCTCGATATCCTGTCGCTCATGGCGCTGACCATCGCCACCGGCTTCGTGGTGGATGACGCCATCGTGGTGCTGGAAAACATCGCCCGCCACATGGAGGCGGGGCTGGACCGCAGGCAAGCCGCCCTGCGTGGCTCGCGCGAGATCGGGTTTACCGTGCTGTCCATCACCATCTCGCTGGTGGCGGTATTCCTGCCGCTGCTGCTGCTGGCGGGCACGCCGGGCAAGGTGTTCTTCGAGTTTTCGATGACGCTGGCGATCACCGTCACCGTCTCGCTGGTGCTGGCGCTGAGCCTGACACCAATGATGTGCAGCCTGTTCCTGGAGGTCGGCACGGATGCGCCGCCACCGCCCACCGCCCCGCGCTGGCGGCGGTGGGCGCATGGCGTGGGTGAGGCGATGGAGGCGGGATACCGCTACCTGCTGCGCCATTACGAGCGTTCCCTCGCCAGCGCCCTGCGCCATCATGTGCTGACCGCCGTGACCCTGCCGCTCAGCCTTGCCGTCATGATCGGCGTGATCGTGCTCATGCCCAAGGGCATCCTGCCCAAGGAGGACGTGGCCATGGTCATGAACTTCTTCCGCGCCGACCAGACCACCTCCTTCCCCGCCATGAAGGAGAAGATCCGCGCCATAAGCGACGCGATGGGGGTGGATCAGGACACGCAGGAAGTCGTCGCGTTCTCGGGTGATACGAACATCGAGGGGCAGGCCTTCGCCCAGATGATCGACCGCACGCAGCGCAGCGACGGCCCTGACGAGATGATCGAGCGCATCCACAAACGGCTGGCCAACATTCCGGGGCTGGATATTTCCCTGTTCTCGGCAGGTGACATAAGCGGCGGCGGCGGCCGGCAGAAGGAGGGGGCATACCGCTACCTGCTGACCAGCGACAATGCCGATGACATCTATACATGGGCGCCCCGCCTGACCGCCGCGCTGCGCGCCAACCCGATGCTGCGCGACGTGACAACGGATGTCATGAACAACGGCGCGGCCATCCATGCCGACATCATCCGTGACCTTGCGGCGCGTTACCTTGTCACGCCGCAGCTCATCAGCAACACGCTGTACGACGCCTTTGGCCAGCGCACGGCGTCCAACATCTCCACCCCGCTCACCACCTACCATGTGGTGATGGAGGTGGCGGACCAGTACCGTACCACGCCCGACATCCTGGATTCCTTCCGCATCTCGACCGCCGGCGGCAGTGCGGGGGGCGGGACGGTATCGAACACGGTGCGCGCACGCACGGTTACGACGGGGCAGGAAAGCCGCAGCGCGCAGCTCAGCCAGCAGTCGTTCCGCAACCAGGTCGCCAACCGGCTGGCGGGCGGGGCCGGGGCCTCGAACGGGTCGGCCGTCTCCTCCAGCACCGAGACGATGATCCCGCTTTCCGACGTGGCGCGCCTCGTGCCCCGCCCCACGGCCATTACCGTCTCGCACCGCGACGGGTTCGTCTCCGCCGCCATTTCCTTCAACCTCGCCCCCGGCAAGGCCCTGAGCGACGCCTCGGCCGCGATTGCCGACACCATGGTGAGCATGCATGTGCCGCCCTCCATCCATGGCGGGTTTACCGGGCAGGCGGCACAGTTCCAGTCCGCCATCATCAACGAGGTGCTGATCTTCGTTGCCGCCCTTGTCACGATCTACGTGACGCTGGGCATCCTGTATGAAAGCTACATCCACCCGCTGACCATCATGTCCACCCTGCCCTCGGCGGGGGTGGGGGCGGTGCTGGCACTGTGGGCGACGGGGCAGGAGTTTTCCCTCATCACCATGATCGGGATGATCCTGCTGGTCGGGATCGTGAAAAAGAACGCCATCCTGATCGTGGATTTCGCGCTGCATGCGGAACGCGACCGGGGTCTTTCCCCGCGCGACGCCATACATGACGCCTGCATCCAGCGTTTCCGCCCCATTCTCATGACCACGCTGGCGGCGGCACTCGGGGCCGTGCCGCTGATCACCAATGGCGGCTATGGCGTGGAGATGCGCCGCCCGCTGGGCATTACCGTGGTGGGCGGGCTTGTGATGAGCCAGTTGCTGACACTGTACACCACGCCGGTCATCTATCTTTACATGGAACGCATCCGCACATGGACCGCGCGGATGGCCCACCGCCTGCTGGCGCGCGGCCGGGGATAAAAAATCTTTTCCCCAATGAAAAAAAGGGGGTTGCGGGCAGCGGCAGTGTCGGCTAGAAACCGCCTCACAGCGCACCCGTAGCTCAACTGGATAGAGCACCAGACTACGAATCTGGGGGTTAGAGGTTCGAGTCCTTTCGGGTGCGCCACTTTCCTTAAAATAAAATCAGCGGACCATCCCGGTAATGGTATCCTCCCTGCGCATGCGGGCGGGAGTCTGGCCGTTCCCCTTCCAAAAAGAAGGGTGCCTGCCGCCTGCGGGGCTGCTACACCCTTGCCTGATCTTTCTTTGTCCGGATTCAGGAAACAGGAATGAACGGGTCCCGCCCCCCCGAAAACATGCCGCCACAGGCCCCATCCGCACAGCGTGAGGGGATTGCCGGCTGGGTTGACCGCAGGCTTCCGGTCATAAGCGGGTTCCGTAAGGAATATATCGACTTCCCCATGCCGCGTAACCTGAACGGGTTGTGGAATTTCGGGGCGATCCTGTGCGCGGTGCTGGTCATCATGCTGGCCAGCGGCATTTTCCTGGCCATGAACTATACACCCACGACGGCGGGGGCCTTCGCCTCGGTCGAGATGATCGAACGCCAGTTGCCCGGCGGGTGGATGCTGCGCGCGATCCATGTCACGGGGGCGAGCCTGTTCATGGCCGCACTGTACATCCACCTGTTCCGCGGGCTGTACTATGGCTCGTACAAGCAGCCGCGCGAGATCCTGTGGCTGTCGGGGCTGGGGCTTCTGCTCCTGACCATGGTCACCGCCTTTGCGGGCTATGTGCTGCCATGGGGGCAGATGTCCTACTGGGGGGCGGATGTCGCGGGCAAGGCGGTGGGGGCCGTGCCGCTCATCGGGCCGACGCTTGAACATGTCATGGAGGGTAGCGACCAGTTGGGGGATATTTTCATCCACCGCTTTTTCGTGCTGCATTTCCTGCTGGCCTTCACCATCGTGGCCATTGTCGTGCTGCATGTGGCCGCACTGCATGTGCCCGGCCCCAACAACCCCACTGGCCGGCCCGTTCCCGCACGTGAGACCGTGCCCTTCCACCCCTACTACACGACCAAGGACCTGACCGGGATCGTGCTGTTCGCGCTGGTGTTCGTGGCCCTTGCCTTCCTGTGGCCCGGCCTGCTGTCCGAACCGGCAAACTACCGCCCCGCCAACCCCATGCACACCCCGGCCGATATCGAGCCGGAATGGTATTTCCTGCCGTTTTACGGGATGCTGCAATCCGTGCCGTCAAAATTCGGCGGGCTTGTCGCATCGGCGGGTGCAGTGCTGATCCTGTTCGCCGTGCCGTGGCTGGACCGATCCCCCATCCGCTCGGCCCGTTTCCGCCCGGCCTGCCGCATTGGCCTGGCGGGGCTGGTAGTGGCGTTCGTGCTCATGGGGCTGGTGGGCCGCCACCATGCCGCAGGGGGCTGGATGACCGTGGGGCGGCTCGCGACACTTTACTACTTCGGCTACTTCCTCGTGCTGCTGCCGCTATGCGCGCGGCGGGAAATGCGCGGCCCCGCCGCCTGATCCTGCTGCCCGGCACGTCCGGTCCAGCATCCGTGACTTGACGCGCAGGCGTCCCATCCCACACTCTCCACCCGACCGGGGTGCCCGTTGTGATCGGGCTGAGATCATACCCGTTGAACCTGATCTGGGTCATGCCAGCGAAGGGAGGCTGACCTGTCGCGCCTGTTCCCTGCCTGCCGTGTTCCATGGATAATCGGAGAGGGAATTCCCATGCGCGCCATAACCCGCACATCCGCCCTGATGGCCGTTCTGGCCTGCATGGTGCTGCTGATACAGCCCGCGCGTGCGGCGGGGCGGCAGGTTACGGTCGTGCTGGACTGGTTCCTCAATGCCGACCACGCCAGCCTACTGGCCGCGCAGTACAGCGGCGCCTTTGCCCGCCACGGGCTGGATGTAAAGCTGATCGCCCCGGCTGATCCCGGCTCCCCCGCGCGCTTGGTGGCGGCGGGGCAGGCCGACCTTGCGGTTTCCTACCAGACACAACTGGGCATGCTGGCGGACCAGTCCATACCGCTCGTGCGTGTTGGCACGCTGATTGATACCCCGCTCAACGTCCTGATCGCCAGCGGCAGCGTTCATGACCTTTCGGACCTCAAGGGCAGGACCATCGGCATTTCGCTGCCCGGCGTGGATGACGCCGCCCTTGACGCCATGCTCCATTCCGTGGGGCTGGGCATTGCCGATGTGCGGCAGGTCAATGTCAATTTCCAGTTGGAGCAGGCCATCATAAGCCACGCGGTGGATGCGGTGATCGGGGCGGTGCGCACCTATGAACTGATCGACCTGCAACAGAAGGGCGTTCAGGTCAGCGCCTTCTTTCCCGAGGAACACGGCGTGCCGATGTCCGATGAGCTGATCTTCCTGGCCGGGCGCGACCATGCGCATGAGGCATGGATACGTGATTTCATGGATGCGCTGGCGGAGGGGGCCAATACCCTCATCAATCACCCTGACACCATACTGGCGCAGGCGGTACACGATCACCCGGAACTCGACACACCGCTGAACCGGGCGGCATGGCAGGCCACGCTGTCACGCATCTGCAAGCAGCCCGCGCTGCTGAACGTGCCCCGCTATCAGGCTTTTGCCGCGTTCCTGCACGCGCATGGCATGATGGCCCACGAAATCCCGCTCGGGCAGTACGCGATTGACCCGTTCAGCCCGCCCGCATCACCCTGAGTTCCGGGCCGTGGGGTTCAGTCCTGCGGGGTAATGCTGGTCAGCAGGTCGCGCCTGTGCGGCAGGAAGGTAGTGATGCGCAGGCCATGCCACGCCACGATACTGTCACCAAGGAACATGCCCAGCGCGATGACGGTGCAGACCAGCGCATTGCCGAACATAAGCACCAGCCACCATGCGATGGATGAATCGCGCACGCTGCCCAGGAACAGCGCGAAGGCCGAACCGCAGGCGGAAGCGCCCCCTACCCCACCGAACAGGATCGCCGCATCCAGCAGCAGCGTGCGGTAATGCAGCAGCCCCAGCCGCTTCATGAGCATGCTGGCATCCTTGCCGGTCTTGTCCTCCATGCCATCAAGCTTGTCGCGCACCGTCTCGATCCGGTCACTGACCCGCGCCAGCCGCGTGTTGAACATGTTCAGCAATGTGCCGATGCCCGACAGCATGAACACCGGCGTCAGGGCGGTCTGGATCAGATGGGCAACGCCATCAACGGATTCATCGGGAATAAGGCCGGGAAAGGCAGACACGAAAGGCATATCCTTGGCTGGGGGCAGGACCTGCGTTTTTTGGGCTTATCCCCGGCCCCGTCAAGGGGCAGAGTCGCGACATGAAGACAGGGAGAATTTCATGTCACATAATTACGCCACCCCGCTCACGCCCGAAAAACGGCTGGCGCGCGTCCTGTCGCGCATTCCGGGGGACTGGCCGCTTGCCATCGAGCGTCAGCCCGACCCCAGTGGCACGCCGCGCTGGCGCGCGCGCCTGACCCCACCCGGACATGATGCACAGGAATGGACCCCGCCGCACGAAACCATGGTGGAAGCGCTGGAAGCCGCATGGCGTCACGCCCGCGCGCTGCTGAACGGCGGGACGGGCGGACATGATACAGTCAAGAATTAAGTCAATAAAATATAAACACAGGTTTGTGAGGTTTATGTCTGTATTTCTGAAACCTGAAATTTGCTTCCAGCCACTTTTTATTGAACAAAGACAGGGATTCCGGCGCACACGATTGTTTGATGCATGCCCGGAAATGTTCTGAAACCAGACCGAACCAACCCCCAAACGCCGCCATCGTACCGTGATATCGTACGGAATCAGTCAGGAAATGCACACACGCCCCACCCGGGGCATGTTTGAAAGATTGCATGAAACCAAAGGAATTTTGGCCAGAAAATATATTTCCCTGACAGAAGGTTCGCCGCTTTCCAGCCTGTTGCGCAAGGAAGAATCCCTGAGCGATGGTACATCACCCCGCCCCCGTCATGCCCCCGGCCGGGGGCGGGACAGCCCATTGACCGGCCCGGTTTTATACAACAGGAATGCTGGCAGGGAGTTTAATACTATGTCGGCTGGAAAATTGGCGCGTATTGGCGCGGTCGTTGTCATGGCAAGCGGTGGCGCGTCTTTTGCCTGCCCCGATGAGGCTTGGGCTGACGATTACAGTGAACTCCTCGACATCCTGAAGGCAAAAGGCAGCCTGACGCAGGGTGAGTACAACGGCCTGCTGAGCCATCACATGCAGCATGTGCGCGCGGCGGCAACAGCCGCGCGGCCGCAGCAATATGTACCCGTGCAGCGCCACATGGCCGTGCCCGCCTCCACCCACGCCTCCATGCGCAGCGCCATGGGCCAGACCATCCAGCCGCCCGGCACCATCAATATCGGCGGCGGGATGGACCCCAACGACGTGCTGGCCCAGGCCCAGCAGGCGGCAGCCGATGCACAGGCCAGCGCGGCCTCGGCCGAATCCACATGGCTTGCCACCCAGCATGCCATGAACGGGTCCGACTTCGTGCGGGTCAACAAATACGTGCCCGGTGGCGGCCTGACCTTCAAGGCGGGGCCGATCGACATCAACCTGTCCGGCTTCATCAACGGGTTCTATACATTCAACAGCCCCGCCGGCGGCCATTACGTGGCGGGCGGCGTTTCAACCGGCAGCAGCGGTTTCGATTCCTCGGCGCTGCGTAACGGCCTGCTGCCCGCCGGCCTGATCCTGAAGCTCAAGACCACGCAGAACGGCATCGACCTTGCCGCCGTGATGGGCATGTATCCCGGCATCAACAACGCCAAGAACGGCGCGTTCAACGCCAATACCGGCGGCAGCCCGGTGGGGCTGGGAACGGCCGGTATCGATTTTCGTCAGGTTTACGTTACGGCGGGCAACAAGAAATGGGGCACGTTCAAGATCGGTCGTGACCTTGGCATCTTTGGTGGTGACGCCATTCTGGATGACGCGACCCTGCTGAGTGTCGGTTCCACCGGCAGCAACGCAGCACCAGGCAATACCTCGCTCGGCCGTATCGGCGTTGGTTACGTATATGCCGACTGGATACCGCAGATTTCCTACCAGTCCCCCACCGTTGCGGGTTTCCAGGGCACGGTTGGCATTCTCCAGCCGCTAGATGAATTCGACTTCTCCGGCGCTGATGGCAATGGCAACGCCTATTCGGCAAGCTCCACCCAGCACAGCTCGCCCATGATCCAGGGCAAGGTGACATATGACTTCAAGGTTGGCGGGCTGAGCGCGCGCATCTGGGCCAGCTTCCTTGTCCAGCACCAGCAGGATCTGATGATCAGCAGGACAACGTCGGTCACAACCCAACTGCGCGAAGCCAACGGTGGCATTTACAATATGACCACCAACAGTACTGCGGATGTTTCCGTCATTCCGGGTGAAAAACACGGCGTCATGGCGGAAGCGGGCGAAATCGGCACGAAGCTGACCTACGGCCCGGCCCAGTTCGTGGGCTATTACTACCGTGGCAGCGGGTTGGGTACGACCGGGCTGTTCTTTGATGGCGTAGCCAGCAATGGCCGCAAGCGCGCATCGGAAGGCTATTATGTCCAGATGATGTATAACTTCACCAAGCGCTTCAAGCTGGTCGGCAGTTATGGTGTCAGTAACCTGTATCAGGCGCCGGGCGAGGATGATCCCGATCTGGTCCGCCGCAACCAGTCGGAAGTGGGTGCCGCCTATTACAAGATGACGGACTGGCTCAATCTGGTGGCGGAATACGCCCATACCAGTTCCGCAGCTCATGGGCCGTACAAGGAGAGCGACAACAGTGCCTCCGGCGGTATGATCCTGCTGTTCTGATCGCATAACCTGTTGGAAACCGGGGCATACCGGCATAGGCTGTGCCCGGTTTCCTGTTCTTTTTTGTAAAAAAGAACCAAAAAACTTCTGTCGTTTTTTATTTACGGCTTACCCGCCGCATACAGCCCTATCGTCAGGTATTTGCCTGTCGAATAGTTCAGCCCCGTCTGTTGCCCCAGTTCACGGATTTCCAGGCCATCATGCTGCGCACGGGCAGTGAAGGTTTCCAGATCGCGCGTGCCTACCAGCGCCAGACCACATTTCTGGTCCTGTTGCAGGAAATCGGCGGCAGCATCGGGGCCAATCAGCCGTGTCGTCTCCCCCAGCAGAAAGACCAGGCTGGGTTCAGAATTCGATGTCGAGGCCACAACCGTATTGCGGGCGCAGGGCCGGTGCGCATCCACCAGTGCTGCAAGGCGCGGGCTCAGCCATATGGTCTGCAGGCGCGGGATCACGGTGGAAAACAGGCCAACATGGATGATGACGGCAGCAGCAATCGCAGCCATGGCGGCATACAGCGCATCCCGGTGCAGGATAAGGTAGCCCGACAGCACCAGCAGCGGCAGCGCGCCAATGGGAATGAGCAACGCGGCGGGAGACAGCACGCCTTCCATCCGCCACAGCAGCACAGGCCCGGCAAAGGCCAGAACGGACCCCAGCGTAAACCAGATCAGCCCATAGGCCGCCAGCAGCCCACGGGCCCATAGCGCCCGAGGCCATTCCCACTGGCCGGAAAAGGAAACGATCGCCGCAGCCGTCAGGATGGCAATGGCCGGATAGGTCGGCAGCACGTAATGCGGCAGCTTGGTCGCAATGGCCTCGAACACCAGCCAGTGCGGGATGATCCAGCACAGCAGGTAACGTACATGCGGCTCAAACCGACGTGCCCATATGAAAGGCAGGCTCATGGCCGCGAAAATTGATCCCGGCCAGAATGCAATGGCAAAGACCGCCAGATGGTAGCCCGGCGGCAGGCCGTGCGTTTCCTGCCCACTGGCCACCTTGCCCAGAAAATTGTGCCCGACGGCGCGTGAAAAGAAATCCCCATGGCTGATCACGCCAATCGCAATGCACCATGGCAACACGATTGCCAGCATGAGCAGCCAGCCCCATGCCGGGCGCAGGCGATGCCACCAGTCGATCCGCCTTTCCACCAGTGCCAGGGCCAGCGGTGTGCCAAAACCGGGCACAAGCACCACCGGTCCCTTGAGCATCAGCCCACAGCCCAGCGCGGTCCAGTATAAAAGTGCCGCCGCCAGCGGTGTTGCGAGATCACGCTCCCGGTCCAGATAGGCGCGCAGCAGGCCGCACTGCACCAGCAGCACACTCAGCAGCAGGGTGGTATCAATGGTGGCCATCCGCCCTTCCGCCGTCATCAGCACCGATACGGCCAGCAGGGCGGCGGCCAGCAGGCCACAGGTGGGGCCGAACAGGGCCGCACCGATCCAGGCAGTCAGGACAGCGGCAGCCGTGACCGCCAGCAGTGATGGAATACGATAGGGCCAGACGGCGTGGCTGTCCTCCATGCCGGTCAGGCGGACGGCAGCGGCCTCCAGCCAGTATATGCCAGCGGGCTGCAGGTAGCGGGGCTGGTCGAGAAACCGGACATCGACATAGTTGCCGCTGTGCAGCATCTGGGCCGTGGCTTCCATATAGCGCGGTTCATCACGGTCCAGTGGCGGCATGGCCGCGCGCCCCGGCAGAAACAGCACAAACACGGACAGCGCCACCAGAATATAGTGGCGCAGTGTCAGACGTGTCATGGCACGGTCCCTTCAGCGTTCGGTAACGCGTTTCGGTATCCTGGCGCGGCTGTTCAGCCACATTACGCCCAATATATCCCGGATGCCGACCAGCGCCCGGTTGAAGTTGGTGTATTTTGAAGATCCATGCAGCCGGTTGCGGTGGTGAACCGGCATGCAGACCAGCGGCACGCCGCGCCGCCCCATAAGCGAGGGCAGGAAACGGTGCAGCCCCTCGAACTGCGGCAGGCAGAGGAAATCTTCCCGGCGGAATGCCTTGAGCGAGGCCCCGGTATCCGGGCAGCCATCATCCAGCAGGCGGCGCCGCAGGCCATTGGCAAAGCGCGAGGCCAGCCTGCGGGAAATATTGTCCTGCCGTTTGGTCCGCACCCCCACGACCAGCGGTGCGCGACCACTGGCAGAACGGCACAGTCCCAGCATCGGGGCAAAATCGACCGGGTTGTCCTGTCCATCCCCATCAAGGGTGATGACCCATTCCCCACGCGCGGCCGCGATGCCGGTGCGCAGGCCAGCGGATTTACCGCAGGCCCGGTCATGGCTGATAATACGCAGGTCCGGCAGGATGCCGTCCTGCCTTACGGCCTCAAGGGCCGCGACGGTGCCATCAGTGCTGCCATCATCCACAAACAGGACTTCGGCAGCAGGCAGATCGGCAAGGGAAGCCGCTATTTCCTGGCACAGCGGGCGGATATTGTCCCGCTCATCCAGTACAACTGCGATAATGGAAACAACGGGGCGATCATCCGCCCCGTTACCCGTTTCCTGTATTGCGGCCTTGGGCAAGGGCAATCAGGCAGCGCGCTGGGAAAGGGAGGCGGGCAGATCACTGATCGAGCGGTCGATAATCTTGCCATCCGCATCGGCCCCGAGGCTGGCGGCCAGTGTTTCCTGCGTTGCCTGAATGGCGATTTCAATCGCCGCTTCACGCACTTCACGCAGCGCCGAACGCTCGGCCGATGCAATGCGGTCCTTGGCCATCTGCTCGCGGCGGGCGGCAATGTCCTCGGCGTTCTTGCGGGCCTGTTCCGCAATGATGGCGGCTTCACGCAGGGAGTGTTCGACCAGTTCCTTGGCTTCGGCCAGAGCCGCTTCCCGGTCACGCGTGGCGTCCTCGAGCATCTGCTCGGCTTCGCGGCGCAGGCGCGCGGCTTCGTCAAGTTCGGCCCGGATGCGTTCCGCCCGCCCGTCCAGCGCGCTCACCAGGGGTTTCCACAGTGAACGTCCGAACAGGACAAAAAACAGGACAAAGGCAACAGCCGACCAGAAGCGGGGATCATGAAACATGATTATGACCTGTCTGTCTTGGGCAGCGGGTCAGAGACCACGTGCTGCCGCAGCAGAACCGACCTTTGCCGTCACGAAATCGGCCGGGGCGGCAATGCCGGATAACTGATGGATCAGCGTTTCCGCCGTATTTGTGGAAATTTCACGCACCGAGGCTAGGGCCTGGTCGCGCGCCTGTGAGACGCGGGCCTCGGCATCACGGATTTCCGTGGCCAGACGGGTGTTCATTTCCTCGGTCTGCCGGGCGGCGGCGATACGCGCCTCCTCAACAACCTTGTCCACATTGGCCTGTGCCTCGGCCATGGCGTTGTGCCGTGCCGTATGCAGTTCAGCCACTGCTTCATCCGCGCGGGTCTTCGCCTTGTGCGCGATCTCCAGATCCGTCTCGATCGTCTGGCGACGCTGGGACAGGACCTTTTCCACCTTCGGCAGCGCCGAGCGGCTGAGCAGGAGATAGAGCACCAGGAAAATGCCAGCGCCCCATATCACCTGGCCGATGACATAGGGATTGCCGAAATCAAGCTGGGGCATGCCCTCGGCGCGCGCGCCAGGGGCAACCATGGCCATCAGCGGCAGAGCCAACGCGGACGGGACCACAACGGTCCTCGCCCTTCGGATGTTGTCATACATCACGGCGCGCGCCATGTTCGCCTCCAGCGTATCAGACGAAGAGGATCAGGAACGCGATCAGCAGCGCATACAGGGCCACGGCTTCCGTCAGGGCGAAGCCCAGCATGCCAAGACCGAACACGTGCGGGCGCGCGGACGGGTTGCGCGCGATGCTGCTTACCAGCGTGGAGAAGATGTTACCCAGGCCAATGCCAACGCCAGCGAGGGCGATAACGGCGATACCGGCACCAATTTCACGGGCTGCTGCGATATCCATGTCTTTTTTTCCTTGTTTCAGACGTTCTGGATTGAAGCGATGGAAGCGGGGGACGACCCTTTAGTGGGCCACCGCCTCCCTCAGATAGATGCAGGTAAGGATGGCAAACACGTATGCCTGCAACGCACCCACCAGCAATTCGAGTGCCATCAGCGCGATATTGATGACCACGGGACCAACGGCGATGATGTCACCGAAGAAGCCCAGACCGGCCAGCATGATCGTGAAGGCGGCAAACATGTCGAACATCACGTGACCGGCGACCATGTTGGCAAACAGACGGATCGACAGGCTCACGGGACGCGAAAGAAAGGAAAGGATCTCGATCGGGATCAGCAGCGGGGCCAGCGCCTTGGGGGCACCGGCGGGCATGAAGTGGGCGAAGAAGCGCGCACCCTGCACCTTGAGCGACACGATGATCGAGAGGCAGAACACCATCAGCGCCAGCGCCAGCGTTACGGCGATATGGCTGGTGAAGGCGAAGGAGAAAGGCAGAAGGCCAAGATAGTTACCGGCCAGGATGAAGAAGAACAGCGTGAACACGAAGGGGAAGAAGGCCCGCCCCTCGGGGCCGATCGTGTCCACCGCCATGTTGTGGATGAAATCGTAGCAGATTTCGGCCGCGGCCTGGAGCCGGCCCGGCACCACGGCGGCGGGGCGCATACCCACATAAAGGAACGCCAGAACAAGAATGGCGGCGACAATCATCATCATGGGAGACTGGCTGAACCGCAGGGATTCGCCAATTACCCCCATAACGGGGTGGAGCTCGAACTGACCGAGCGCGTCGATGGATGATCCGGCCGCCAACTTCGTTCTTCCCTATATCCGTCCCGAACCGTTATCCGGCCCGTTTGCCTCAGCGTTCATGGCCTCGGGCCTGACAAGACGCCAGACATTCAGCACACCTGCCACACCACCAAGCAGCGAGAACAGGATCAGGAACCACGGGCGGGCATGAAGCCAGTGGTCAAGCCCCCAGCCCATGGCAACCCCGACCACAAGAGCCGACACAAGTTCCGTTCCCGCCCTGAGAACAAGGCCAAGATCGGACATTCCCCCCCCTGCGGGACGTTGGGCGGCGGCACGAGGCTCGATGCGCTCGCGGGCTGCTTTCAGTCGCCGGTCGAAGGATTCGCCGGATGGATCGGTATCCTTATCCACGTCTCGCACCTCCCAAGGGTGCAGGCGGTAGCTAACGATGCTGCAATAACCTGTCAAGCAATGCCCACCAAACAAACGCCTTATTCAGGCATCTTTTTTGCCGGGCCTGCGTTTGCCGCCCCGTTATTCCGCCTGGGAGCTACCGGGAATGACATCATAACCCGCACTGCCGGGGAACGCGCCGGGAGGCGGGGCATCGGCCGGTTCGATATGGATGGCCTGGTTGACATCCGGGCCTATCTCACGCGCGTTGATGGCGGTTCCCCGCTCGCCCGTGACGCCGGTGCCGATGGCATGCAGCGAAGCCCCCGGCTTGAGCCACGCGGCCAGCCGCACGGCATTGGCGTCACCCACGTAAACAACGCTGTGATCCTTCATTATAACACCCACGACCTTGCCCTGTATACCATACAAAGGAGCAAGAACCGTGCCGTCGACCGGGACATCCGGGCCGATGCTGGGTGAATCAAAGGGCACATTCCCCGTGGCGGGGCGCACGTCGGCAATGCGCATCCCCCGCGGGCCGGACACGGCATAGGCACGCACGATGGGCAGGTTCACCCCCTTCAGGCCATGGACACTGACCTGCTCCCCGGCATGGACGATGGCGGGCAGGTTCTCGCCCAGTTCATGCAGGCACATGACCTGCGTGCCGTCCGCCAGCAGCATGCCGGACACCTGGCCCGCGGGCGTGAGGATATATTGCACGAGCTGGCCGGTTGTGACCGGCAGCGGCGCGATATCGAACACCAGCGCGGGCTGCGCGGGTGCTGGAGCAGTGGATTCGGGCCGTGGGGCATGCTTGCCCGCGGCATGGGCATTACCCGCCCCCAGGCAACCCGCAAGAAGCACGCCCGCAAGAAGGCGGCACGAGGAACGTCGATGAATGGCCATGCAGATACCCGTCTCTCATCAGTCTCGCCCGGCATCGGGCCGGGCGTGCTATCTCATTCCATCCCCCGCGCGCAGGCAAGGGATGTGTGTTCGGATCAGTGCCGGAAATGGCGCATACCTGTGAAGACCATGGCGATCCCCGCCTTGTCGGCGGCGGCGATCACCTCATCATCACGGATCGAGCCACCGGGCTGGATCACGGCGGTCGCACCCGCCGCGATGGCGGCTTCCAGCCCGTCGGCAAAGGGGAAGAACGCATCGGACGCCACCACGCTGCCCTGTGTCAGCGGATGGTCAATGCCCGCGGCCTTTGCGGCATCGGCGCTTTTGGTGGCGGCGATGCGTGCGGAATCAACCCGGCTCATCTGCCCCGCACCAATGCCGACCGTACTCTGGTCCTTGGCATAGACAATCGCGTTCGACTTGACGTGCTTGGCCACGCGGAAGGCGAAGATGAGATCCGCCATTTCCGCCGCAGTGGGGGCGCGCTTCGTCACCACCTTCAGCGCATCGGGCATGATCCGCCCGCTATCGCGCGTCTGGGCCAGGAAGCCCCCCGCCACGGAACGCACGATCACCCCGCCAGCCGCCGGGTCGGGCAGCGCGCCGGTCAGCAGCAGGCGCAGGTTCTTCTTGCGCGCAAGGATCTGGCGCGCTTCCTCGGTGGCGTCGGGGGCGACGATCACTTCCGTAAAGATCGTGGCGATACGCGCGGCGGCATCGGCTTCCAGCGTGCGGTTGAGTGCGACGATCCCGCCGAAGGCGGAGACCGGGTCGCAGCGCAGCGCGTTGTCCCATGCTTCCACCTGTGTCGCGGCCGTCGCCACGCCGCACGGGTTGGCATGCTTGACGATCACCACGGCGGGCGCATCGAATTCGGCCACGGCCTCGAACGCCGCATCGGTATCATTGATGTTGTTGTAGGACAGGGCCTTGCCCTGAACCTGCGTGGCCGTGGCGACGCCGGGGCGGTTGCTGCCATCGGTATAGAAAGCCGCCTTCTGGTGCGGGTTCTCGCCATAACGCAGGCTTTCGCGCCGCTCACCCGCCACGATCATGCGCGGCGGCAGCACCTCGCCTTCCTGCCGGGCGAACCATGCGGCAATGGCGGCGTCATACGCGGCGGTACGGGCATAGGCCGCACCGGCCAGCACCGTGCGCTGCGCCAGTGTGGTGCCGCCATTTTCCAGCGCGGTGATGATCTGCGCATACTGCGCCGGATCGGTCACGATGGCCACATGGGCATGGTTCTTGGCCGCGGCACGGATCAGGGCCGGGCCACCGATGTCGATGTTCTCGATGCAGTCTTCCGGCCCCGCGCCGGAAGCCACAGTGGCCTCGAACGGGTAGAGGTTCACCGCAACGAGGTCGATCGGGGCGATCCTGTGTTCTTCCATCTGCTGGACATGGGCGGGCAGGTCACGCCGGCCGAGGATGCCGCCATGGATCTGCGGCACCAGCGTCTTGACGCGCCCGTCAAGGATTTCCGGAAACCCGGTATGGTCCGACACGTCACGCACGGCGATGCCAGCCTCACGCAGGGTGCGGGCGGACCCGCCTGTCGAGAGGATTTCGGCGCCATGGGCGACAAGGGCGCGGGCAAGCTCAAGCAGGCCGCTCTTGTCGGAAACGGAAATCAGGGCACGCCGAACCGGCACGGTCTTCGGGGGGGTCATCAGCGGGTGACCTTTCACGCAAGCTGGAAATGAGCCAATCCGGGTGGATTAGTCCAACCGTGTCACGCGGGGCAATAAGCGAAATGCCATGGCAGGCTCCGCCGTGGCTGAAATCAGGGCTGTACAGCCGCCCGCATGGCTGCCAGCAGGTCCGGCCTGCGCGGGATTTCGTGGCCATCGAGCATCAGCACCTCGCGCATGCACAGGCTGTTGAGGGTGAACAGCGCCCCCGCCCCGCGCAGCATGTCCGGTGTCAGGCGGCGGACATGCAGCAGCCCCGCATCCACCAGCACGCCCCGGGCGGTGCCGGGCAGCGCGCCGTCGGACACCGGGGGCGTGACAGGCTGGCCGTCGATGCAGGCGATCAGCGTGCTGGCGCAGGTCTCGGCCACGTATCCGCCGCGATTGAGCAGCAGCGCATCATCCGCCCCCTGCCCGGCGGCCTCCATGCGCGCGAGGATGGACGGCAGGTAGTTCAGGCTTTTCACACGCGAGAGCACACTCTCCTCATCACGCCGATGGATGGACGTGACCAGCCGGACCGGCCCCTGCGGCGCAATGGCGGATGACGCGGTCAGCAGCAGGGTCGGCGTGACTTCGGGCGGGGGCAGCAGCCCGCGTGGCCCGGTCCCGCGCGTGCAGGTCAGCCGGAGTGAACCGCCCATGAGATGACAGGCGGCCAGCATTTCCGCCACCGCCCCCGCAATCAGGGCGGGATCGGGCGCAGGCAGCATGAGGGTCGCGGCCCCTTCTTCCAGCCTGCGCATGTGCCGGTCAAAATGCCTGACCTGCCCGCCCGAGACACGCATGGTCTCGAACAGGCCATCCCCCAGCAGGAAGCCCCGGTCCGCCGGGTCGATGCGCGCCTGCCCGGCGGGCAGCAGTCGCCCGTTCAGCCAGACAGGCAGGCAGATGGGTGTGGTCATGGGCGCGCGCCCTCCGGCCGGTTGCCGAAAATTGCCAGAAGGGCCGCTATTTTAAGCTGCATTTCACGGTATTCGCGCATCGGGTCGGAATCAAAGGTGATCCCGCCCCCGGCTGCGGCGGTAATATGCCGCCGCGTCATGACCAGCGTGCGGATGATGACGGAACTGTCCATGGCGCCATCATACCCGATCCACGCCACCACGCCGCAATAGGCCCCACGGGGCGAGGCCTCCAGTTCATCAATAATCTGCATGGCGCGGTGTTTTGGCGCGCCGGTAACCGAACCGGGCGGCAGTGTGGCGCGCAACAGGTCCGGCGCATCACAGCCTGCGCGCAGCCGCCCCGTTACCTCCGACACCAGATGATGCACATGGGCGAACCGCTCGACGCCAAACAGTTCGGATACCCCGATACTGCCAAGCATGGCCACGCGCCCGATGTCGTTGCGCATGAGATCCACGATCATCAGGTTTTCCGCCCGTTCCTTTGCATCGTGGCGCAGGGTGTGGGCCAGGGCGTCATCCTCGGCGGCGGTCGTGCCGCGTGGCGCGGTGCCCTTGATGGGCCGGGTGCGGACCGTGCCATCGGGCGCAAGGGAGACAAACCGCTCGGGCGAGGCACTGAGGATGGCCCAGTCCCCATTGCCGGACAGGAACGCACCGAAGGGGGCTGGCGAATTCACACGCAGGTTCCGGTACACATCAACCGGCGCAAGCCCGTCGGGACGCTGCGCGCGCATGCGCCCGGTGATGTTGACCTGAAAGACCTCACCCGCCGCGATCCGCTCCACCGCGCAGGCCACATGCCGCCGGTAGGCCGCGTCATCCTGATCCGCCACAAAACGCACATGGGGCAGGACGGGCGCGGGGGCCGGGGGTGCAACGGCTTCCCACTGCGCGATCAGTTCTGCTGCCCGCGCGGCGGCAAGGCCAGTCGGACTGGCCGTGGCCAGCCATGCCTCCCCCGTCAGGCGGTCAAGGATGAAGGCATGGTCGTACAGACCGAACGCCGCCTCCGGCTCGCGGGCCAGTGCGTGCCGTGTGCCTGTGCCCTCCATGCGCTGGCCCGCGCCATAACCGATAAAACCGATCATTCCCCCGGCGAAGGGCACCTGTGACGGGCATGTCCCGCCCATGGGCAGGCACTGGCGCAGCAGCGTGGTGAGATCCCGCCCGTCGGGCTGGCCATCCAGCAGGCAGCGGCCCGCCTCCTGCACGATGACATGGAGCGGATCACGGCAAATGACCGCCCAGCGCGCCCGCGCGCCCGCTTCCCCCCCGCTATCAAGGCAGGCCAGCCATGGCAGGTGCCCCCACGCGGCCAGAACGGCATCCATGTCCCGCCATGGCAGGGACCACAGCCGGTCGCTATTCATCCGTGGGCGGGTGCATGCTGGCGGCGTAGGTATCCAGCATGGCGCTGACCTCCTGCCCGTCCACGGCTTCCAGCGCGCGGCTGGCCATGCGGCGGCAGTCATCCATCGAGACCGCCCTGATCGCGCGCTTGACGCGTGGCACGGCGGAGGCATGCATGGAAAAGGACCGCAGCCCAAGCCCCACCAGCAGGGGCACCGCCAGCGGGTCGGACGCCATTTCCCCACAGATCGAGACCGGCCTGCGCTGGCGCAGGGCCGCATCCGCCGTCATGCGCACCAGTTGCAGCACGGCAGGGTGGAACGGGTCATACAGGGCGGCCACATCGGTTGCCGCCCGGTCCGCCGCGAGGGTGTACATGGTCAGGTCATTGGTGCCGATGGCAAAGAAATCCGCCTCCTGCGCCATGACATCGGCCATGAGGGCGGCGGCCGGGGTTTCGATCATGACGCCCAGCGGCGGCAGCGGATCGGGTATCTCCACGCCCTTGCGCCGCAGCCTGCGCCCGACGCGGGCATAAATCTCACGCGCGCGGCGCAGTTCCCCCACCGACGAGACAAGCGGCAGCATGACCCGCACCGGCCCCGCGCGGGCCGCGCGCAGGATCGCGGCGAACTGTGTCTCGAGCAGCGTGCGGTGCTGGAGCAGCAGCCTTATGCCGCGTATGCCCAGCGCCGGGTTGGTATCTCCGCCATCGCCAATTCCCGCGCGCGCCAGGGCGTCACTGTTCTTCTCGCTGCCCCAGTCCACCACGCGAATCGTGACCGGATCGCCCGCCATGGCGGTAATCATGGGCTGATAGACCGCTTCCTGCTGGATTTCATCAGGCACGGTTTCGGCGTTCATGAACAGGAATTCGCTACGCAGCAGCCCGATGCCCGCCGCACCGGACTGCGCGATCATGGGCAGTTCGGCCGGAATTTCCAGATTGGCCTGAAGGGTCAGCACCTCCCCGCTGGAAAGCCGCGCGGGCAGGCGGCGCAGGCGGCCCAGCGTCTGGCGTTCACGTGCATAGGCCGCGACCTCCACCCGCGCGGCAGCCGCCGTGCGGGTGGACGGGCGCACGATGACCTGCCCGGTCGTGCCATTGACCACCAGCCGGGTACGCCGCCCCAGTTGCGCCAGAAGCCCGTGCGCCGCCAGCACGGCGGGCACACCCAGTGCGCGCAGCAGGATGGCGGTGTGGCCGGTGCTTCCGCCCTCCTCCGTCACGACGGCGGCAATGCGCGAGGGGTCAATCAGGGCGGCATCGGCGGGGCGTATCTGCTCGGCCACCAGAATGGCGCCATCGGGCAGGGCGGAAAAGGAACGGTAGGGCGTGCCGCTGAGGTTACGGATCAGCCTGCGCCCGATTTCACGGAATTCGCCCGCGCGGCGGCGGGCGGCCACGGCGTCCTCCCCTTCCGGCGCGGGCCTGCCGGGTGGGGCGAGCATGAATTCGGCCAGTGCCTCGGTTTCCTGCATCACGGCGGCTTCGGCCACCATGCCGTGGTCCAGCCGTGTCTCGATCCCACGGCGCAGGCGTGAGGGGCCAAGCATGCGCCGGTACACTTCCAGCAGGGAGCCGATTTCCACCTGCCCGTCTTCCGGCAGCAGCGAAAGGCGTTCATGCAGCCGCACGAGCTGGGCCACGGAACGGCTGACCGCATCATGCAGGCGGGCCCGCTCATGAGCGGGATCACAGTCGCGGCGCGTGGTGTCCACCGCCGGGGCCGCAGGTTCATGCGCGATGGCGGCATAGCCGATCGCGACACCGGGGGAGACAGGCTGCCCTTCCACCCGGACTTCCGCCGGGCGGGCGCGACGGGACGGGCGGCGTTCAGTCGTCTTCATCAAACCCGGCCCCGACCAGCCTGACCAGGGCCGCCAGCGCCTGTGGCCCCTGTGGCCCCTGCGCGATGATGCGGATCGTCTCGCCCCGGCCCGCCCCCAGCATCATGAGCCCCATGATGGAATGGCCGCTGACCGTCATATCGGCATGGATGACATCAATGGACGCATCGAATTTTTCAGCAACCGTCACGAATTTCGCAGCCGCACGCGCATGCAGCCCGCGCTGGTTGACGATCCCCACATCCGCCGTGTGGGCCATGTCCTGATCGCGCGCCATGGGTCAGTCCCCGTGCCCGGCGATGCTGTCGATCCCGTCCACACAGTCCCCCGTGCCGGACAGGCAGGCGGGCGGCAGGTGCGAGGCGACCGAGATGTAACGCCTGCCTGCCGTTTCCGCGCCCACAAGACATTCCTGCATGCTGGCATGGCCGCGCATCTGCGCCAGCTTGACCAGCATGGGCATGTTCACGCCCGCCAGTACTTCCACCCGGTCATTCTTCAGGGCGGAGATCGCGACATTGGAGGGCGTGCTGCCGAACATGTCGGTCAGCAGGATGACCCCTTCACCACTATCCACCGACTCGATGGTTTCAAGCAGGCCACAGCGGCAGGTTCCCGGCAGGGCGGAGGGGGAGACACTGAACACCGCAAGCTGTGCCTGCGGGCCGACCACATGTTCGAGTTCCCCCTTGAGGGTCTCGCCCAGAACGCCGTGCATCACGAACACAAGGCCGATCATGCGTGGTCCGTCCGCTGCGTTGTCTCTGACAGCCCGCGCGGACGGTTGGCCCAGCGCCAGCTGCTCCGGCCCTGACGGGCCAGTTCACGGTGCATGACCACAACCGGCCATGTCTCACGGGACGGATCATCCGCCCCGCGCTGCGCAAGCCTGCGCGCCAGTTCCTCCACAATGGTGACGGAGCGGTGCCGCCCGCCCGAACAGCCCAGCGCGATGGTGGCGTATTTCTTCCCCTCCCGCACGAAACGCGGCAGGACGAGTTCCAGTATCCCCACGATCCGGTCAAGGAATTCAGGATAATCCGGGTCCTGCGCCACATACTGCGCAACATCCGCATCCAGCCCCGTCATGGCGGACAGGGCGGGATCGTAATAGGGGTTGGTCAGGAAACGGGCGTCGAACACCATATCGGCCTCCCGCGGGAGACCGGCGGGAAAGGCGAAGGACATGAGGGCCACCGTCAGCCCGTCCAGACCACCGGCCGACCATTCCCCGAACCGGGCCTCGACAAGCTGCCGCAGTTCGGGCGGCGGCAGGTCGGAGGTGTCGATCACCACATCAGCGGCTTCACGCAGGGGGGATGTCAGCTTGATTTCGGCCTCGATCCCTTCCTTCACGGTGCCATGCGCGGCCTGCGGGTGGCGCCTGCGGGTGGCGGTATAGCGGCTGAGCAGCACGCTTTCCTCGGCCGTGGCGTAAATCAGTTCCGCGCTGAGGGCGGGGTTGACGCGCAGCCGCGCAAGGGCGGCCAGCACGGCGGAGGCATCAAACCCGCGCGTGCGCGAATCCACCCCCACCGCCACGGGCCGTTCGGCGCGGGCGACGATCTCGTCCAGCATGCCCAGCGGCGGGTTGTCGATCACTTCATGGCCCAGATCCTCCAGGATACGGAGAATCGAGGACTTTCCTGCCCCGGACAGGCCGGTTACCAGCAGGATGCGACGGGGAAGGGGCGTATCTTCATGCATGATGTCAGTCACGCAGAACCAGACTTCCGTCAGCCATGTGCCATATGACAGATCGCTGTATCATGACGTGATCGAGACCTTTTTCCTGACCCTGTTCATTCCCTGCAAAGGGCGATAACGACAAAGCGGGCACGGCATCACACCTGCCCTTCATCCAGCAGATGGGCACGCCCCGCAACACAGTCCAGCACCAGCCCGACCCGGGCCACGGCGGATGGCTGCGCGGGATCAAGCAGAAATTCCGGCCTGCCCGTCACCTTATCACATCCCGGCCCGCGCGGCAGGCGCGCAGCATAGCCCTGCGGGGTCACCAGCCTTGCAACGGCGGCAATGCGCACCCGCTCACGCCAGCCCATGCGTATGATCCCGATTCCCCTTACCTCCAGCAGCCCTGCAAGCCGTGGCGGGGCGCTGGCCCAGCCATCATGCACGCATACCCGGTCATCCGCCACAAGGTCATATCCCGCATCGACCAGCCGCAGCAGCAGGTCCGACTTGCCCGCGCCCGATGGCCCGACCAGCAGTATTCCCTGCTCATGCCGCGCCGCGCAGGAAGCATGGATCTGGACCGGATCGTTCATGAATTTAAGACTTATCCGAAAGCGGTCGTTGCGGTGAAATAAAAATTTTTATGGACAAAAGATGACCATTTTGTGATTCTGGGGCAAATGCAAGAAAACATGCTGTTTCGCTCCCCGACAGAAATACAGATCCGGCACCTGACCGGAGCCGACGCCGCAACGGGGGCGTTCCCGCCAGATGTATTCGGCCAGATCCGCCAGGCGCTGGCCGATGGGATGGTGCAGCTCGCCAGCCATGGCCTGACAGCGGACAACGTGACGCGGGTCGTGTTCGTCCTGTCCGAGACCGAAGGGTTCAGCACCTGTTTCCCCCTGCTCAATGACCTGTTCGCCCGCACCTGCCCGGCAACGACCCTGCGCCTGATCGACCACTTTGCCAGTCCCGGCCAGCTTGCCGAAATCGAACTGGTTGCCATAGCGGAGCAGGAAACCGACATCGCATAGCAGAACCGCCCGACCGGGGCGGTTTTTCGTATGAATTCAATATGCAGGCACCGGAAGCACAGGCTTCCACCAGTCATGCACAAGGCTCTGTTTTTTCAGGGGAAGGATGTGGTGGAGCTGAGGGGAATCGAACCCCTGACCTCCTCATTGCGAACGAGGCGCTCTCCCATCTGAGCTACAGCCCCACATCCTGCGCGATAAATACCCGCCCCACCGGGCAAGTCAAGGCCCATTTTCCACCCGCGCGCCTGTTTTCCATCCGCGATGTTCCGTTCATTGCGGTTGTATGCGGGGCGCACGGACACTAGATTCCATTTCCCGTCATCTATGAAAGTTGGCCCGTTGATTTCCATCATCTTTCAGCTGCTGTTTGAACTCGTCCAGCTTTATACATGGGTTGTACTGCTGGCCTGCCTGTTCAGCTTTCTCATCGGTTTTGGCATTCTGGACCCGCGCAACCAGATTGTCTGGAAGATGTCGAATTTCCTCTACCGCATGACCGAGCCTGTGCTGCGCCCGATCCGTAACGTGCTGCCCAATGTCGCCAATATCGACCTCAGCCCGCTCGTGCTGCTGCTGCTCATCCAGTATGTGCTGATGCCGCTCATGGTGCGGGTTTATGGTATGCTCATGGTCGGGTTCGCGTGAATTCCCACCTTCATCACGGGCCGCCTGTTTCTTCAGACATCATTCAGGGAGTTTCCCCCCACATGAAAAAATCAAACCGTTTCCTGACCCTTCTTGCCGCACTGCCCGTCGCCGCGGCCCTTTCGGGCGCGCCCGCGCATGCGCAGGGTCTGGGTGGGCTGACTGGTGGTGGCGCATCGGGTGGCCTGGGCGGCGAAGCGGCTGGCCTGCTTTCGGGCAGCGGGCTCAATATCCCGTCCGTCTCGTCGCTGGCACCGTCCAATGTGACGGGCCTGCTCGGTTACTGCGTGCAGAACAACTACCTGCAGGGCAACAGCCCCACGACGCTGCTTTCATCGCTGAAGCAGAAGGCGGGCCTGGACACCACGACCAGCCAGTACACCAATGGTGAAAAGGGTATCCTTGATACGGGGAACGGCAACACCTTCTCGCTTGCCACGCTCAGCGGCAACCTGAAGCGCAAGGTCACCACCAAGGTGTGCAACGCGGTGCTGAAGCAGGGCCAGTCCCTGCTCTGATCACGCCGGTTGCGTCCGCCCGTTTTCAGAACGGGCGGACAACCACCATGATTACGATAACCATCATGAGAACGGTCGGCACCTCGTTCGCCATGCGGTAAAACCGTTCGGAACGGGTGTTGCGGTCATGGGCGAAATCCCGCCGCCAGCGCGCGCAGGCGCCATGGAACCCGGCCAGCGCCGCCACCGCCGCAAGTTTGGTGGGCCACCACCCCGCATGCCAGTCCACCAGCCCCGGAATACTCGCCAGCGCGCCGCCGAAGATGAAGGTGGAAATCATGGCCGGCAGCATGATGAACCGCAGCAGCTTGTATTCCATCACCTTGAACCGCTCGGATTCCGCTGATCCCGCTTCCACCTGGCAGTGATAGACAAACAGCCGCGGCAGGTAGAACAACCCGGCCATCCATGCAATCAGCGACATGATGTGGAAGGCCTTGAGCCAGAGCATGAACGGGATCAGTGCATTCATTTCCCCCTGTCTCCCGCACTGTCCTGGCTGGTCAGGATGCGCCTGAGCAGCGGCACGAATTCATCCAGATGCGTGATACGCAGCAGGCCGGGCCATGTGGGTGCAGGCAGGTGCGCGGGGCGGAGCAGCACGCAGCCCATGCCCGCCGCCTGCGCCGCGCGGGCGCCGGTTTCGGTATCTTCCAGCACGATACAGGTTTCAGGCGGCACATCCTGCGCCCGTGCCGCCGCCAGATACACCGCCGGGTCCGGCTTGGGGCGTCCCATGTCGCGCGCGGAATGGATGCATGTATCGACAATCAGTTCATCCAGCCCGGTGCGGCCGAATTTCGCCGCCATTTCCATGGCCGAGGAATTGGAGCCGATACGGTAGGGCAGGCCCAGCTTGGCCACTCCCTTCAGCATGGCGGGCGCGCCGTCAATGGTTTCGGCCTCGTTGCGCATGAGCGTGACCAGATTGCGCTGCATCTGCGCAGGCCAGTCATCGGGCAGGGTGATCCCCTCCGCCTGCTCGATCTCATGCTTCAGGGCGGTCAGCGCATGCCCTGCGAAGCGGCGGACCGCATCCTCGTCGCTGATCTCGCAGCCATGTTCACGCACCGAGCGGGCGATCATCCGGCATGATGGTCCTTCACTGTCGATCAGGACGCCATCACAGTCGAATATGACAAGGTTGAGCGCCCCATCGGGACGCAGGGCGGCAGGCAACATGGCTTACACCGCCCGGATGGTCTTGATCAGGTCGCCCACATGCTCGGGCGGCGTGGTGGGAATGACGCCATGGCCCAGGTTGAATACATGGGGCCGCCCCTTCATCGCATCGCGGATGGCACGGGCTTCCTGACGCATCCCTTCGCCCCCGGCAAGGACGCGGATGGGGTCAAGGTTGCCCTGCAGCACCAGCGTTGCGGGCAGCTTTTCCGCCAGGGTCTTCATGTCCGCGCCGGTATCGAGCGCCAGCGCGTTCACGCCTGTCCGCTGGCCATATTCAACCGCCATGATCCCGGCCAGGCGGGGGAAGCCGATGACCGGCACGCCCGGATGGCGGGTGTTGATGATTTCGGTAATCCGGCGCGCCGGTTCAATGACATGCTGCCGGAACTGCGAGGGTGGCAGCAGCCCCGACCAGCTATCGAACAGCATCACCGCCTCGGCCCCGGCCTCGATCTGGGCACAGAGCATGTCGGCCGTCGATGTGGTCAGCAGGTCGATCAGGCGGTTGAAGAATTCGGGGTCGGTATAGGCCAGCCTGCGGGTTTCCTCGAACTCACGCGAGCCATGGCCCTCGACCATGTAACAGGCCACCGTGAACGGTGCGCCCGCAAAGCCGATCAGCGTGACCTGTCCGGGCTGGGCGGGACCGATCGGCTCAGGGCCGTCAACGATCGCGCGCAGCCTCTTGAGCGTTTCCATGACCGGCTGCACCGCCTGCGCCACCCGGCCCGGATCGAGGCGTTCCATATCGGCCAGTGAACGCACCGGCTCCAGCACCGGCCCACGTCCGGCTACGAAATCCAGTGACTGGCCCATCGCCCATGGCAGAATCAGGATATCGGAAAACAGGATCGCGCCATCCATGCCGAAACGCCGGACGGGCTGGAGCGTTATGTCCACCGCCATGTCCGGTGTCATGCAGCGGGTCAGGAAACCGGCTTTTTCACGCAGGGCCCTGAATTCCGGCAGGAAACGCCCCGCCTGCCGCATCAGCCATACCGGAGGTGGCCATGTTGCCTCTCCCAACAGGGTGGCGAGCAGGGGTTTGCGTGTTTCAGTCATCGATCCGTCGTTCTGTTTCATTGTGGCCGGACTATCTCGTACTTTCCGCCGGACGGATAGCGGGCAGGCGCGATGCGCGCGCTCCTTTCAAATCAATAAAAGAAAAGAGAAAGAAATTTTTTGATGTGCTTTAAGCGCTGTGGATGACGGGGTACCCGCACTTCCGAAAATGTACCCCACTTTTCCCACAGAGTGTACAGTTTCCGACTCCAAGGATTCCCGGGGGTCGGGGAAGTTATCCAGATTGTACCGACATAAGCCTGTGTACAACCCACCGCGAATGAAGGTGTACCCGTTGTCCACGGTACTCGGTACGGCGCAGAATTGTTTCGAGTACTGTCCCCATGTACCCCAGTACTCTCACGGGCGGAATTTTACGTTTCACTTCCACAGTACGGAGAAGGCGATGCCGGACGACTCGAATTTAGTACTAAAGGCCGCACCGTTACAGGCGGAGTCGCCCCCGATAGTACTGGCAAGCCGCTCCACAGCGCGCAGGAGCCTGCTGGAATCGGCGGGGCTGAAGGTGCGCTGCATGTCAGCGGATGTGGATGAACCCGCCATTCGCGACCATGCCCGCGCCCGTGGGCTGGATGCGGACCAGACCGCGCTGGAACTCGCGCGGGCCAAGGCGCGCGCGGTCGGTATGGACAGCGGGACAGACAGGGGCGCGATCGTGATCGGGGCGGACCAGATGCTGTCCTTTCAGGGCAGGTGGTTCGACAAGCCTGCAGGCGTGGCGCAGGCGCGCGAGCACCTGCGCATCCTGCGCGGGCGGTCCCATACACTGCATACGGCAGTGGTGATGGTGCAGGACGGGTGCGAGATATGGCGCCATGTCGCCTGCCCGGTGCTGCATATGCGCCCGTTCAGCGATTCCTTTATGGAAAGTTATCTGGCGGCGGAGGGGGAGACGATCCTGTCCTGCGTGGGCTGCTACCGGCTGGAAGGGCCGGGCATCCAGCTTTTTTCACGGATCGAGGGCGAATACGCCGCCATTCTGGGCCTGCCGCTGCTTGCGCTGCTGCGTGCGCTCCGGGCCCGGAATATCATCTTGCAATAAATCGGTTTGCGGGGGGTTGCATTGGCGCGGGGTTACGGTTATACCCCGCGAACCGAAGCACGGTGGGCCATCCCGGTGGCCCGACCGGCAGGAACAGTGGGGCCATAGCTCAGTTGGGAGAGCGCCTGAATGGCATTCAGGAGGTCAGGGGTTCGACTCCCCTTGGCTCCACCAGATTCCACATCTGGTACCCCCACAAAATAAAAATCCATCTGGTTCTTTCCATGCCCGGCATGGGAGTCGTTCCAGTCCTGTCTTAACCGGTTGATAACGTCTGTCGCGTTAAATCGTTTTCAGGATGATGAAACGAAAGAATGCACCGCCCCTCCACGGCGGCTGCGCGGATGGACAGATCCCGATGCGGATTTTCACCAGTTCTATAACCCTGCCTCCCCATGGCATGGGCCTGCCTGTCGCGGGATATGGCTCATGACGGGCAGCAGAACCGCAATGGCCGGGCATATCCCTCCGTTACGTCTGGCGGGAACGCCCGCGCGCCATCGTGCCGGATGTTGGAAATGACCATAAAGGTCGAGGCCCTGCCCCTCGAAGGGGTGCTGCTTGTGACACCGCCGCGTTTTGATGACTGCCGCGGTTTTTTCAGTGAAACATATAATGCCGCGTTATGGGCCGAAATCGGGATTACCGCGCCCTTCGTGCAGGATAATCACAGCCTGTCATGCCACAGGGATACGGTGCGCGGTCTGCACTGTCAGGTGCCGCCCTGCCCGCAGGGCAAGCTGGTGCGGTGCAGCCGGGGTGCGATATGGGATGTGGCCGTTGACGTGCGTGCCGGCTCACGCACCTTCGGGCAATGGGTTGCGGCAACCCTGAGTGCCGAAAATGGCAGCCAGCTCTGGATACCTCCGGGCTTCCTGCATGGTTTCTGCACCTTGGGCGAAAATACCGAGGTCCAGTACAAATGCACCGGCCTGTGGGACCGCGCCTGTGAACGGGTGGTGCGCTGGAATGATGAAACGCTGGGGATCGAATGGCCGGTAAGCGACCGGCAGGCCGTCCTGTCCGCGCGTGATGCCCAGGCGCCGCCTTTTTCCAGCGTGATAGACTGGTTTCAGTATCCATGAATCCGGCTGTCTTCCCCCTTTCCGTCCCCATGGGGTTCCGCCTTCTGGTCACGGGTGGTTCCGGGCAACTGGCCACCGCCCTGCGCCAGCGCGGCGGGGCGGCGGTCAGGGTGGTGGGACGACCGGAATTCGATTTTGCCCGGCCCGATACGGTCGTGCGCATCATGCAGGCGGTCCGGCCCGATCTGGTCATCAATGCGGCGGCATGGACCGCGGTGGATGCGGCGGAAGACCAGCCCGATCTTGCCCGGCAGGCCAATGCGGAGGGGCCGGGCCTGCTGGCATGGTTATGCGCAGGGCAGGCTGTGCCGATGCTGCATGTCTCGACGGATTATGTGTTCAGCGGCATGAAAGGCCAGCCCTATACCGAGTCCGATCCGGTCAGCCCGCGCAGTGTCTATGGCCGCACCAAGGCGGAGGGGGAAAGGGCGGTCCTGAATGCCTGCGCACAGGCCATGATCGTGCGCACGGCATGGGTATATGGCCCGACGGGGCGGAATTTCATCCGCACCATGCTTGATGCCGCCCGCAGGCATCCGCAACTCAGGGTTGTTGATGACCAGTGCGGCAACCCGACCTGCGCGGGCGATCTGGCCGCTGCCCTTCTGGGTATCGCGGCGCGGATACTGCATACCGGCTGGCAGCCGCATTATCGCGGGGTGTTCCATGCCGCGGGTGGTGGAAGCTGCACATGGCATGAACTGGCCTGCGCGGCGCTGGGGCATGCAACCCGCCATGGCGCCCCTGCCCCGCCGCCGGTCATGCCGATCACCACGGCGGACTGGCCCACGCCCGCCGCGCGCCCCATGGACGGGCGGCTTGACTGTTCGCGCCTGCGCCACGTCTTCGGGCTTGAACTGCCACACTGGCATGAAAGTATCGGCCCGGTGGTCGCGGCCATGGTGCGGCAGGACAGGCAGGTGCTTTCAGGCTGAATGGTCGAGTTCGTCCAGTTCGATCATCCCGGCCTCGCCGCTCTGTGGTGGGGGAATGACCGGCATGGCCTGTTCGGTCACCCTGTCGCCGGGGTGCAGCCGCCGGACCACGCTAAAGGCGGTCATGACCGCACAGGACCCGAACAGCACGCTGCCCAGAACCTGCCCCACCTGCACGCCCGCCGGCCCGAAATGCATGCCCATCCACACGAACGGTATGGTGCCCAGTGTCGCCCGCCCCCAGTTGAACAGGGTGGAGTAGAGCGGGAAACCAAGGTTGTTGAAGGCTGAATTGGCCACGAACAGCATGCCGATGAAGACGTAGCCCGCAATGGTCCAGTTACAGAATAGGTGGATCAGCATTGCCGCCGTGCCCTGTGCGGAGAACACCCGCACGACAATATCCTGCGTCAGGAACAGGATGGCCCACGTGGCCGCGACACAGGCCGCGACCAGCCATAGCGATGTCACTAGCGTCTCGCGCACCCGGTCCAGCTTTCCCGCCCCCAGGTTCTGCGACATGATCGGCCCGATTGATCCCGTCAGGGCGAAGACCACGGCGAAGGCGACGGGCACGATCCGCTCGATCGTCGCCTGCCCCGCAACCGCCGCCAGCCCGAAACCGGCCATGGCGTGGGTCACGAACACGCTGCCCACGGGTGTGGCCAGGTTGGTCAGGATCGCGGGCATGGCCACCTGTCCCACCAGCCTTGTATCCGACAGCACATGGGTCCGTATGGGCCGACCGAACAGCCCGTGGCTGCGCACGCAGCGAAAGCCGATCAGCGCCACGATCAGCCGGGACAGGATGGTGCTGATCGCAGCCCCCTTCAGCCCAAACCCCATGACAAGGATCAGCAGCGGGTCGGTAATGGCCGAGATGATCGCCCCCGTCAGGGTCACGTTCATGGATATCCGCGCAGCCCCTATGGCGCGCAGCAGGCCCGAACACCCCATGCCCACCGCGATGAGTGGCAACCCGGGCGAGACGATTTCCAGAAAGATGGTGGCCTGCCGCGCGGCTTCCCCCCGCGCGCCCAGCAGCCCCAGCAGCGGCCCGGCCAGCCACGCCGTGGCAAGGCCGATCAGCAGGCAGACCCCCAGCATGACAATACCGAAGGAGGACGCAACCCGCCGCGCCTGCTCGATCCGGCCCGCGCCGATCAGCCGCCCGGTAATGGCCCCGATCCCGATGGACAGCCCGATGGAGACGGCAATCTGTATGTAGCTTATGGCCCCCGCGAACCCGATGGCCGCCGTCTGGGCCGGATCGCCCAGCCACGAGATGTAGAACAGGTTGAGCAGATCGACGATAAAGACCGCCATGAGGCCAATGGCCCCCGTACCCGCCATGACGATAACGTGACGGGCGATGCGACCCGTGCAGAACGCGGCATGTGGTCGGTTTACGGGATTTCCCCCCATTCGGGTGTCCAGTCTGCTGTCGGTCAGGTGATCTGCACCTGCATGATGCGGGGCAATGAAAAGCGGCACAAGGGTCTTATATAGGCTGCTTTTTATAGTATGGCAGAAAAATGACGGCCTGTTCTGTATATACTGATTTCAAATTGTGCGGTGCAAAATAAAAATAATAATTGTGCAGCGCAAAAAAGTAAAAATACGATTTTTATTTATATTTATTGTTGACCTGTAAAGGCAGGGATGGCATACAGAATTACACGAAGCCGCTGGCTTCCATAAATACCAAGAACATCCGGTAAAAATTCCGGACAGGGCGCGATGCTACTGGCACCGACCTTTCACTGGCAGGGTCCCCATATGGGGGCCCTGTTTTTTTTCCATGGCTGTTTCAGTGGGGTGCCATCACGCTTTTACGTATCTGGCCCGGTCGGGTTTTCTCTACCCTGTGCTTTCCCGCATTGATCGGGGACCGTTCCGTTGAGGGAGAGAAGACAATGAGCAGACTGACTGCGGCCGAACGTGATGCCTTGCCCGATTCAGCCTTTGCCCTGCCGGGGCGGCGCTACCCCATACCCGATGCGACCCATGCGCGTGACGCGCTGGCCCGCGCCAGCGAAATGCTGCACCGGGGCGACCTGACACAGCAGGAATATGACACCGTGGTGGCCCGTGCCCACGCCGTGCTGGAAAATGAATAGCAGGCAGCCATGAAAAAAGGGGCGCGGGATAAACTCCCGCGCCCCTTTTTGCCGTCAGGAACCGTTCAGGTTCAGCCAGCCTTGTCCAGTTCGGCCTCAAGCTGCGGCAGGACCGTGAACAGGTCCCCCACAATACCGTAATCCGCCACCTGGAAGATCGGCGCCTCGGGGTCCTTGTTGATCGCAACGATGACCCGGCTGTCCTTCATCCCGGCCAGATGCTGGATCGCACCGGAAATGCCAAGGGCGATGTAAAGCTCCGGCGCCACGATCTTGCCGGTCTGGCCAACCTGGTATTCGTTGGGAACGAAACCGGCATCCACCGCCGCGCGCGATGCGCCAATGGCCGCGCCAAGCCGGTCGGCCAGCGGGTCGAGGAGCTTGAAGTTCTCCTCGTTCTGCATGCCGCGTCCGCCCGAGACCACAACGCGCGCGGATTCCAGCTCCGGGCGTTCGGACTGGGACAGTTCCGTGGAGATGAAGGTCGAGCCACCAGGACCGGCCGGCAGCGCCACTTCCTCGATCACGGCATTGCCGCCTTCGGCCGGGACCGGATCAAAGGCGGAGGCACGGACCGTGATCACCTTTTTCGCGTCAGCCGACTTCACCGTAGCCAGCGCGCTGCCCGCGTAGATGGGGCGGACAAAGGTGTCGGCGTCATTGACGGCGATGATATCGGGGATCGGCTGCACATCCAGCAGGGCGGCAGCACGCGGCAGCACGTTCTTGGATGTGGCAGACGATGCCGCGAGGATGTGCGTGTAACCCCCGGCAAGATCCGCCAGCAGGGCCGCCATCGGCTCGGCCAGTTCGCTGTTGCCGCTGGTGTCGGTGACCTGAAGCACCTTTTTCACGCCCGGGATGGCCGCCGCAGCCTTTGCCGCGTCAGCGCCGGTGACCAGCACATCGACATCACCCAGCTTGGCCGCCGCCGCAATGGCGGAGCGGGAGGCCTGCCGGATCACGCCATCATCATGATCCAGAAAAACAAGAACGGTCATGATCAGATCACCTTTGCTTCGTTGCGCAGACGCGAAACCAGTTCCGCAGCCGAGTCGAGCTTGACGCCAGCCTTGCGTTCCGGCGGCTCGGCAACCGAGATCACGCTCAGGCGCGGGGTCATGTCCACGCCCAGATCGGCTGGCGTGATTTTTTCCAGCGGCTTCTTGCGCGCCTTCATGATGTTGGGCAGCGAGGCGTAGCGCGGCTCGTTCAGGCGCAGGTCAGCCGTGATGATGGCGGGAAGCGCCAGCTTTACGGTCTGCAGGCCGCCGTCGATCTCGCGCGTGACGGTCACCGCGCCATCGGCCACTTCCACCTTGGAGGCGAATGTCGCCTGCGGGCGACCCAGCAGGCCCGCCAGCATCTGGCCGGTGGCGTTCATGTCATCATCAATGGCCTGCTTGCCCAGGATGACCAGATCCGGCTTTTCCTTTTCCACCAGTGCCTTGAGCACCTTGGCAACGGATAGCGGTTCCGTGACCGTGTCGGTTTCCACCAGAATGGAACGGTCCGCGCCCATCGCCATGGCCGTGCGCAGCGTGTCCTGCGCCTTGGCTTCCCCGATCGAGACCGCGACGATTTCCGTCACCACGCCTTTTTCCTTCAGGCGCACGGCTTCCTCAACCGCGATTTCATCAAACGGGTTGATGGACATCTTGAAGCCAGCGGTTTCAACACCGGAACCATCGGCCTTTACGCGTGCCTTGATGTTGTAATCAAGCACGCGCTTAACGGGTACAAGAACCTTCATTGCATATTTGCCTGTCTGTATTCGGATAAGGGCAATCTGTGTGGCAGCTACATACCGTACCTGCCGCCAGATTACATCCCGCCGGGATAGTTCGGGCCGCCTGCCCCCTCCGGTGTGGTCCAGTCAATGTTCTGGGCCGGGTCCTTGATGTCGCATGTCTTGCAGTGCACGCAGTTCTGCGCGTTGATCTGCAGGCGCGGGTCGGTGGCCTCATCCGCCACTTCATAGACACCCGCAGGGCAGTAACGGCTTTCCGGTGAGCGGAAGACATCCCAGTTCACCGTCTTCCACAGCGAGGTGTTGCGCACCTTCAGGTGGACGGGCTGGTCTTCCTCATGGTTGGTGGCGGACAGGAACACCGAGGAGAGGCGATCGAACGTGATCTTGCCATCGGGCTTGGGGTAGCTGATCTTGGGCGAGATCGAGGCTGGTTCCAGCGTCTCGTTGTCGCCATGGCGCGTATGCAGCGTCCACGGTGCGCGCCCGCGCAGCAGCATGGCGTCGATGCCTGCGTACAGCGCGCCCTTTTTCATGCCGAACCGGGCAAAGGCCGGGCGGATGTTGCGCACCGCGCGCAGTTCCTGCCACAGCCACGAATCCCGGATGCGCCGCGTATAGGAACCCGGTTCCACACGGTTCGTGGCCAGGGCTTCCGCCACGGCTTCGGCCGCCAGCATGCCGGACTTCATGGCAGTGTGGGTGCCCTTGATCTTGGGTACGTTCAGGAAGCCAGCCGTATCACCAATCAGCGCCCCGCCGGGGAAGGTCAGGCGCGGGATGGACTGGATGCCCCCTTCCGACAGCGCGCGCGCGCCATAGGCGACACGGCGGCCATTTTCAAAATAGGGGCGGAAGGACGGGTGCAGCTTCACGCGCTGCATCTCATCAAACGGGGAAAGCCAGGTATTGGGATAGTCCAGCCCGACCACGAAGCCGTAGGAGACGAGGTTCTCCCCGAAATGGTACATCCATGCCCCGCCATAGGTCCGGTCATCCAGCGGCCAGCCGAAGCTGTGCTGCACCAGGCCGGGGCGGTGCATTTCCTTGGGGATTTCCCACAGTTCCTTGATGCCGAGGCCATAGGTCTGGGGATCGACCCCCTTGCGCAGGTTGTACATGGCCGTGACCTGCTTGGTCAGCGAGCCACGGCAGCCTTCGGCAAACAGGGTGTATTTCGCGCGCAGTTCCATGCCCGGGGCATAGTTGCCGGTCGGCTCGCCATCGCGGCCGATGCCCATGTCGCCCGTTGCAACGCCGGTGACGCGGCCGCTGTCATCGACCAGCACCTCGGCGCCCGCGAAACCGGGATAGATTTCAACGCCCAGTTCCTCGGCCCGGCCGGCAAGCCAGCGGCACAGATCCCCAAGGCTTACGATGTAGTTGCCGTGGTTGCTCATGTGCGGCATCACACGTTCAAGGAAGGGAACCTCAAGCCCGCCGTCGCGTGTCAGGTAGAGCGCCTGCTCCTCCGTCACGGGGGTATCCAGCGGTGCGCCTTCCTCACGCCAGTGCGGCAGGAGTTCCTGCAGCGCGCGGGGTTCGATTACGGCGCCCGACAGGATATGCGCGCCGATCTCGCTGCCCTTCTCGATCAGGCAGACGCTGGCGTCCGGGGCAAGCTGCCGCAGCTTTATGGCCGCCGCCAGCCCCGATGGACCGCCGCCAACGATCACGACATCGAATTCCATAGTCTCGCGCTGGGTCTCGCTCATACCTCTGTTGTCCTCTTGCGTCATGACCGGGATGACATGGGATGAATGGGATTTCACCTTAACCGTACTGCTTCCTAGAGCCGTTTGGTCAGGGAATAAAGTCCCGTTGCGCATTCCGTTCCCGCCCGGCGCGCAGGACTTGTGGTCTCAGGCCGTGGCGGGCGGGTGGGCCAGTTCATCGGTCGCCAGCCATTCGGGGCCGACGTAATTGACAATCAGCGTGCGGCGCACGCCCGTCAGCGGGCGCGGCAGGAAGCCATGCCATGACCGGTCGGACGGAATGAACAGCAGGCCGGAATTGAACGCGCCCGATGCACGGGCCACCGGCGTGCCCTCCGCCGTCATGATGTCCGTGCCCCAGTCACCCGCATCCGCCCCCATGGAGAGCGAGACCAGCAGCGTCAGCCGCTTGGCCCCGATATCGGTATGGGGTTCAAGCCAGAACCCGTCCGTATCCAGGCACAGTTCCAGGCGCAGGGAAGCGCCCTCAAGCTCCGCATCGCAGCAGGAGGTGAACATTGCACGTGTCCGCGCATCCTCGAACAGGCGGGCAAGCTCATCCAGCGCCGGGTTGGTTGCGCGCAGTGCCGGGGTGATGAATAGCCGGCTGCCATTGCGCCCGGCGCGCTGCCCGCCACATTCCCCCCCGAGGAACCGTGTATCCGGCATCCACGTAACCAGCGCCGCGGCTACGGCGGCGGGCAGCACGTCGTGCATCTGCCAATGGGGGAATGGCCATGGCAGGACAGGGCTGGCGGCAAGGGCAGCAATGACATGGTTTGGTTGCATGGCCGGATGTTTTATCTGCTGGGTCCCGCGCGATTATCGCGCCGTGGCCGGATGAAGATGAGGGATGTAAGCGAATTACAGGGCGCTGGCATGGCGGGCGCTGCTCTGCGGTGACAGATAGCGGTCAAACACCGATGCAACATGCCGTACGAACGCGCGCCCTTTTTCCGTAACCTGCACATGCCGGGCGTCCATGTCCACCAGCCCGTCCTGCACCATGGGCACGAGGCGGGACAGTTCCGGGCCGAAACTGTTGGCGGGCAGGTGATATTCCGTAATGACCTGATCCACATCCACCTGCATCGTGCACATGAGCTGCTTGATGATGGCGGCGCGAACATGGTCATCGGGCGAGAGGCTGACCCCGCGCACGACCGGCAGCATGTCCGTCATTTCCGCCATCAGCCGGGCATAGGCCGCCGATGTGGTGGCGTTCTGCGTCATGCCATCGGGCAGGGAGGAAATGGCGGATGCGCCAATGCCGATCAGGGCGGGGGCGCTGTCGGTGGTGTAGCCCTGGAAATTGCGGTGCAGCGTACCGGATTCCATGGCGCGCGCCATGCTGTCATGTGGGCTGACATAATGGTCCAGCCCCACGGGCAGGAAACCTTCGCCACGCAGCACGGTGTCAATCGCGGCGCGCTGGGCAATACGTGCTTCCGGGCCGGGCAGTTCGCCCACCGGCATCAGGTTCTGGCGCTTCTGCTTCCACGGCACATGCGCATAGCCGAACACGGCCAGCCGGTCGGGGTGCAGGCTCGCCACCGCCCGCGCCGTGCGGGTGACGCTGTCGGTATCCTGCCGGGGCAGGCCGTAGATCAGGTCAATATTGATGGATTCCACCCCTGCATCGCGCAGGGCGTCGCGACAGGCGCGGGTCTGCTCCCAGCTCTGGATACGGCCGCAGGCGGTCTGCACGTTGGCATCCAGATCCTGCACACCCATGCTGGCGCGGTTGAAACCAAGCTCATGCAGCAGGGCGGGATATTCGGGCGGGAGATGACGGGGATCGACCTCGATGCTGATTTCCGCATCCGGGGCGATGACAAAATTCTGGCGTATGGCCTGCATGACGCGGCGCATCGCGCTGGCGGGGAGCGTGGTGGGCGTGCCGCCACCCCATTGCAGATGGGTGACATGGCGGCCGGGGCCGATCAGGGCCACGATCCGGCGCAGTTCCTCATGCAGCAGGGCGGCATAGGCCGCGCGTGCATCCGTATTGCGCAGCACGGCGGTATTGCACCCGCAGAACCGGCACAGCATGTCGCAGAAGGGAACGTGCAGATAAAGTGAAACCGGCTGTGACGCCGGCAGGGCGGAAAGCCATTTCCGGCTGTCCGCAGGTCCCACCGCATCGGAAAACTGAGCGGCGGTGGGATAGCTGGTGTAACGCGGCAGATTGCCACCGTAGCGCGAAAGCAGGGTGCTGTCTGCCGCGTTCATGCCATTAGAACCGGTAGGCGATACCAGCGGAAACGACGGTCGGGTCGAGCGAGTCGTGAGCCTTGACCTTCAGGCTTTCGTTGCTGTTCTCGGCCCATGCATGCATGCGCACGAACATCTGCTTCACGTCGAAGTTGAAGAACCAGTTGCCCACGAGCTGGTAATCCACACCGGCATTGATGGACGGGCCACCGGTGAAGCCGGAGTTCAGCTTGCTCAGGCCAAGCGCCTGGCTGCCGCTCATGTTGTGGAACCACATGAAGGTGCCACCCACGCCCACATACGGGTTCAGGCGCTTGTGCGGACGGAAATGCCACGCGACGGTGATCGTCGGCGGCAGAACCCATGCGCTGCCCACATCGGTCTTGCCATGACCGGATACGCCTGCCAGTGCGCCGCCATTGGCCTGTACTTCATGGCGGGTGCTGGTGGCGATCAGGTCAAGGGAGATGTTGTCGGTGACGAAGTATTCGAACGTCAGTTCCGGCATGACCTGGTTGGTGGTCTTGACGTGGGTGCCGTTCAGGGCGGTGTTGTTAAGGCCTAGAGAGCGAGCCGTTGCCCAGACCTTGCTGTCACGATCTTCCGGCAGCACGCCCACGGCGGACAGGCGGACCATGAAGTCACCCTTGCCCAGGCCGATCTTGGTGCTGGCGCAGGTCTGGAAAAGACCGCAATGACCCTTGGGCTGTGCCGGTGCAACCGGTGCTGCCAGCGGTGCGTTGACGTAGGTGGTGGGTGCTGCGGTCTGCGCCTGGACCGCGACCGGCGTCAGCGCCGCGGCGCCGAAAGCGGCCGACAGGGCGATGTTGCGAATGTTCTTCATCATGGGCAGACCTTAATTTTTCTCTCACGGGTAGAAGGTGAGAACGTTAAGAATATTCGAAGTGATTTGATCTGTGCAGAAATCACGCTCACCTAACATTCGGCTTTGATATGAATCAATCAAAGAGGGTGATCTATTTGCTTATCGCGCTCGATCCGGACTGTTCTTTCGGTGATGTGGCTTGTTGAACACAGTTTCAGGACCGTGTCCTCCTTGTTTGCCATGGGGTTACTATAGGAAAAAGTACGGATTGCCCGGCATCCCATCTCGCGCGCCAGTTTCTCCATGGCAGGGATCAGGGCGTCGATGATCTGCTGTTTGTGGGCGAAGGACAGGGCGATGATGTAATCGGCGCTCAGCGTATCGCCCGAGAACAGGTCGAACCCGCGGCGGAAGGTGGCCATGGCGCAGGGCGGCCGGGATTCCCCGTAATGGGCGACCAGTATCCCCTCACGCGCGCGCTTGCCCGCGCGTGCCATCCGTCGGCCGATGCGTGTCCATTCCCGCAGGCTTATATGCGGGAATGACAGCCGTATGAGGGGATACAGCAACGGAACATCCGCCGGAACCAGTCGTCTGACCAGAGGTGATGGGACGGCCTGCACGCGGCGTGGTTTCCTGTGGGTTGAGAAACTTCTCTTATGATGCTTACGGTATTTACCGAATGATCTATGGCGCAACGCATTGATTTACATCAATCCATCGGACATACTCGGTTCCGTTTGCGAATGATTTGCTGTGTTTTCAGGCGGCCCGCACCTGCCGACCCCATCCGTTACAGGCATGTCGGTCCCTGAAAGTAATTGGGAACAACCTATGTCGGATATGCCTTCGTGTCAGTTCGAGTCGCGGCCACGGCGTATCGTGATCGGGTCATCCGGCGTGCAGGCTGATTTCTGCGCCACCTGCGCCGTACGGCCAACCAGCGTCTGCAACGTGATCGCGCAGGCCGATATGGCCCGCCTGGCGGAAGCGGCGGTGGAAACCATCATTCCCCCCGGCCGTGGCTTTATCGAGGAAGGCGCCCCCGCCACCGATTTTTTCAACATAACCTCCGGCACCGCCAAGCTGTTCAAGGCCCTGCCGGACGGGCGGCGCCAGATTACCGGCTTTGCGGCGCCGGGGCATTTCCTGGGCCTTGCGGTGTCGGACAGTTACGCCTTCGGCGCGGAAGCGGTCGATACGGTGCGTGCGTGCCGCTTCTCGCGTGAGAAGATGGCCGAACTTCTGGACGATTTCCCCCGCCTTGAGCGTCGCCTGCTGGAAGAAGCCTCCAACGAACTGGTGGCGGCGCAGAACCAGATGCTGCTGCTGGGCCGCAAGACGGCGCGCGAGCGGGTGGCGAGTTTCCTGCTGGACCAGATGCGTGCGGGCATGCCGCTGGACCAGAACGGGCAGCGCGGCAGTCTTCACCTGCCCATGACGCGCGGCGACATTGCCGACTACCTTGGCCTGACCATCGAGACCGTCAGCCGCACGCTGAGCTGGATGCGCAGCCAGGGCATGATTGACGTCGGCAAGGGCTACGCCATCACCATCCGTGCCGCAGGCAGGCTCGATACACTGGCGGCGGGAAACAGCTAGTCCGGGTCCGGGTCGTTCCTGTCCGGGGTGGACGGGGCGTCATCTTCCGTGAAAAGCGGGTTCTGCGGTGTGGTCGTGCGTGTCGGGCCGCCGACGATGTGGCCGATGGGGGTCAGGAACTCCACATGGTCACAGATGATCTTGAAGACCGCGAGCAGCGGGACCGACAGGAAAGCCCCGAAAATCCCCCACAGCCAGTCCCAGAACATGAGCGAGGCCATGACCAGCACCGGGTTGAGCGTGAACCGGCGCGCCAGCACCATGGGGGTTATGGTCTCGCCTTCCGTCAGGTGGATGCACAGGTAGATGGCGGGCGGCAGGAGCGCCTGCCAGACGGATGGATAGACGAACAGCCCCACCAGAAAATAGATGATGATGCCCATCATGGGGCCGATGATGGGAATGTAGTTGAGCAGGAACGCCAGCACACCCCACAGCAGCGCGTTGGGCAGGCCCAGCAGCCAGCACTGCGCCATGTTCACCAGCCCGACCAGGCTGTTGATGATGGTGATGGTGGCCAGGTAGAGCGAAACATTACGCTCGATCTGGTAGGCGATCTGCACCGTGCGCCGCTTGTCGGCAAAGGTGGGCATGATCTCGACAAACCGCCGCAGCAGGCTGTCCCCCTGCGCGAGCAGGAAGAACAGCATCAGGATCATGGTGAAGAACTGGCCCATGAATGCCTGCGTGCCCAGCAGGATGGACGAGCTGAACCGGTCCAGCCCCCCGCCACCGGGGGAGGTGACGACGATCACATGCTCCCCCGTCGTCTCCATCGCCGGGGTGGCGTGGTCCAGCCGCCCGCCTGCAATGGTCATGAAATTTCGGATGCGGTCGGACGCGCTGGTCAGGAGCTGGAACGGCCCGCGCAGGAAGGCCAGCCGGTCGCGCAGGGTGTTGAGCGCATCGGGCGCGCGTTCCAGCCAGCCGGTGGCGGGCACGGAAATGGCGGTGCCCACCGCCCCCGCAATGCCGAAGACACACAGGATCAGGCACAGCGCCGCCAGCGGCTTGGGCATGTGCAGCCGGGTGTGCAGGAAGCGCATGGGGGTGGACAGCAGCAGGTTGACCACCAGCGCCAGGATCATGGGCAGGATGATGGCGGATGCGAAATACAGCGTATAGAAAACGGCCAGCACACTAAGCAGCAGCAGGCAGGCGGTGCGCGTGTCCATGCGGCTGTGACGCATGACCTCGATGGCGCGCTCCTGCTGTATTTCTTCGTAGGTTGGCGGGGCAGGCTCGATCTCGGGTGGCATCACTCAGGTCCTGGCTTGTACGGGCGTGGGCCAACAGCCGGATCATGTCCTGTGCCGGTGGTGGCCGGGGCCACGTTCACCCAGTCAGCAGAACTTCCGAAACTTTCCCCTGCATATCGTACCGATCCGCTCTTATGGGCGTATATGGCAGGCAGGACCAAGGATTTTGGCACATCCCCGCTACGCAGGGAGTGCAGGGGATCGTTTCGCACACGGGAACGTGAATGTTTAGGCGGCATCTGGCGGGGCACAAGGGTTGAAAGCGGTATTGGACAGGGGTCAAATACCGTATCGGGAAGGCTGCTGCCTTCTGGCATCGCAATCAATGGAGAATCCCATGGCCTGGAACACCCCCAAGATCGTTGAAGTCCCGCTGGGCGCCGAAATCAACAGCTACGTCTGCGGCGAAAAGAAGTAAGAAAAATTGCCGCCTGTCTCGCACAGGCGGCAATTTTCTTTTACAACCTGCGTCCATGATCGACATTATCGTTCTCGGCGCGGCAGCGGGCGGCGGGTTCCCCCAGTGGAACTCGAACGCTCCCGGTTGCAGGCGGGCCAGGGCCGGCGATCCAGCAGCCCCGCCCCGCACACAGGCTTCCATCGCCATTAGTGGCGACGGAAAGCATTGGTTCGTGGTCAACGCCTCCCCCGACCTGCGCACCCAGATCAACCAGACCCCTGCCCTGCACCCGCGGGAAGGGCTGCGCTCGACCCCTATTGCCGGTGTCATCCTGACGGGCGGGGAGATCGACGGTATTACCGGCCTGTTCACCCTGCGTGAAAGCCAGCCCTTTACCCTGCTGGCCACGGCCGAAGTGCTGTCCGTGCTGGACGCCAACCCCATATTTGAAGCCCTGAACCGCGAGATCGTGCCCCGCACGGCCATCGTGCCCGACGAGCCGTTTACCCTCAGGCTGACGGATGGTTCACCCGCGGGCCTGACCATCGTGCCCTTCGTGGTGCCGGGCAAGGTGCCGCTTTATGCCGAGTCCGGGCCGGACCCCGCCGCCATCTGTGAAAACGGGGAGACGGTGGGACTCGAAATATCCGATGGCCGCCACCGGGTCTGTTTCATTCCCGGCTGTGCGCGCATGACCGACAACCTGCGCGTGCGCCTGCGCGGGGCGGATGCCGTGTTCTTTGACGGCACGCTGTGGGTCGATGATGAAATGGTCCGCGCCGGGCTGGGGCAGAAGACCGGCCGCCGCATGGGCCACATGTCCATTGACGGCATGGACGGCACCGTCGCCGCCCTGCGTGATCTGGATATCGGGCGCAGGATTTTCATACATATCAACAACTCCAACCCTGTCCTTCTGGCGGATTCCCCCGAACGCGCCCAGGTCGAGGCCGCAGGGTGGGAAGTCTCCCATGACGGGATGAGGATTACCCTATGAGTGGACACCTGCTTTCCCCCGATGAACTTGAGGCCGCGCTGCGCGCCATCGGGGCGGAACGCTATCATAACCTGCACCCCTTTCACCGCGCCCTGCATGATGGCCGACTGAACCGTGCGCAGGTACAGGCCTGGGCGCTGAACCGCTATTATTACCAGGCCAGCATCCCGGCCAAGGACGCCACCCTGCTGGCCCGCCTGCCCACGGTGGAACTGCGCCGCGAATGGCGCCGCCGCATTGTGGACCATGATGGTGATGCACCGGGCACCGGCGGTGTCGAGCGCTGGCTCAGGCTGACCGACGGGCTGGGGCTGGACCGTGGTTATGTCGAGTCCCTCGAAGGGCTGCTGCCCGCGACCCGCTTCGCGGTGGATGCCTATGTGGCGTTCGTGCGTGACCGCTCCATTCTGGAAGGTATCGCCTCCTCCCTGACCGAACTGTTCTCGCCCACCATCATAAGCGAGCGCGTGGCGGGGATGCTCCAGCACTATGACTTCATTACGTCCGAAACGCTGGCCTATTTCCACCCGCGTTTGACACAGGCCCCGCGTGATTCCGATTTCGCGCTGGCCTATGTGAAGGAACATGCTCGCACTCCCGAACAGCAGAAGGCGGTGCTGGACGCCCTCAACTTCAAGTGTGGCGTGCTGTGGGCCATGCTGGATGAGCTGGAATACGCTTATGTCACGCCGGGCCGCATTCCCCCCGGTGCCTTCCGCCCGGATGCGGCATGACCGCCAGCCTGGCAGATAACAGCGTCATCCGTTTCGCGCGCGGGGTGCGGCTCCAGCATGACCGCGTGCGTGACCGCTGGATCATCCAGGCGCCCGAGCGTGCCTTCATTCCCGATCCCGTCGCGACGGAAGTGCTGAAGCTGGTTGATGGCAGCCGCACGCTTGGCCAGATCGTAACCGAACTGGCCGGCCGGTTCACGGCCCCCGTTGACGTGATCGGGCGCGATGTCCATGTCATGGTCACCGACCTCATTACCAGGCAGGTACTGACGGCATGACAGACACCGTTCTTCCTCCCATGAGCCTTCTGGCGGAACTGACGCATCGCTGCCCGTTGCAGTGCCCGTACTGTTCCAACCCGCTGGCGCTGGAACCGCGGGCCACCGAACTCGCCACGGATGAGTGGATCAGCGTGCTGGACCAGGCGGCGGAAATGGGGGTGCTTCAGGTCCATTTCTCCGGCGGGGAGCCGATGAGCCGCCCCGACCTGCCCGCTCTGGTCCGGCATGCGGTGGGACTTGGGCTTTATACCAACCTCATTACATCCGGCGTGCTGCTCAACGCCACGACCTTTCCCGTGCTGGTGGAAGCCGGGCTGGATCATGTCCAGCTCTCCTTTCAGGACATCGACACGGCCAATGCCGAGCATGTAGGCGGCATGAAGG
Organism: Komagataeibacter melaceti; assembly: GCF_003403295.1. Taxonomy (GTDB): domain Bacteria; phylum Pseudomonadota; class Alphaproteobacteria; order Acetobacterales; family Acetobacteraceae; genus Komagataeibacter; species Komagataeibacter melaceti. Next base: position 67,472 of record NZ_QUWV01000029.1, read on the forward strand.
GTGCGCAGGCCCGCAAGCTGGAAGCCGCGCGGCTGGTGGTGTGCGAAGGCATGCCGCTGACACTCAATTTCGTCATCTACCGCGAAAATGCCGAACGCGTGCCCCAGATGCTGGAAGCCGCAGTCGCCATGGGTGCGCGCCGTGTCGAGATCGCGCATACGCAGTACTATGGCTGGGGTCTGGTCAACCGTGCGGCTCTCATGCCCACGGCCGAACAGCTTGAAATGACAACGCGGGCGGTGGACGCCGCGCGGGAGAAATACGCGGGCACGCTCACCATAGACTACGTGACCCCCGATTATTACGCCGACCGGCCCAAGCCCTGCATGGGCGGCTGGGGGCGGCGGTTCATCAACATCACGCCCTCGGGCCGCGTGCTGCCGTGCCATGCGGCGGAAACGATCCCCAATGTGGCCTTCCCCAATGTGCGTGAGGGGATGCTGGCGGATATCTGGCGTGATTCGCCGCTGTTCAACATGTTCCGTGGCACGGACTGGATGCCCGAGCCGTGCCGGAGCTGTGACGAGCGTGAAAAGGACTGGGGCGGCTGCCGCTGTCAGGCGCTTGCGCTGGCGGGGAACGCGGCCGTGACCGATCCGGTCTGCGCCCTGGCGCCCGACCATGACAAGGTGGTGGAGGCCATCAGTTCCCTGCCTGCCGAACCTCCGCCCTTCCGTTACCGGCGCTATGCCCGGGCTATGGATGAGGTCGGCTGACCTCCGGCCTGATTTCCACACGCGGCAGGCAGATCACGAAGCGCGCGCCCAGCACCCGCCCGCTGGCGTCCATGCGGTTTTCAGCACTGATGGTGCCGCGCAGGGCCTCGATGATCTGCCGGCTTATGGACAGGCCAAGCCCGGAATGCTGGCCGAAATTCTCGCTGCTAGGCCGTTCCGAATAAAAACGGTCGAATATGTTGTCGAGCTTGGCCTGCGGGATGCCGGGGCCTTCGTCATTGACCGCGATCTCCACCATGCCGCCCGCGGGCACGGCGGTCAGCAGGATCTGGCCATCCGGCGGGGAAAACGAGATGGCGTTCCCGATCAGGTTGCGCAGCACCTGCACCAGCCGGTCCTCCACCGCCATGACGGCCAGCCGCCGTTCCGGGCTGTCCCCGCTGCTGGCCACCACCATGATCGGCTGGCCGGGCCTGCGCGTGGCCTGATGGATCTCCGCCAGTACCGATAGCAGGGGCACGATGGCCACCGGCTCGGCCCGCGTGCGTGACAGTTCCGCATCCACACGGCTGGCGTCGGAAATATCGGTAATCAGCCGGTCGAGTCGGCATACATCGGCATTGATGATGGACAGCAGGCGCTGTTGGCGTTCGGGGTCATCAATGCGCAGCAGGCTTTCAATGGCCGAACGGATGGATGAGAGTGGGTTCTTGATTTCATGGCTGACATCGGCAGCAAAGCGTTCGATCGCGTCCATGCGCGCCCACAGGGCGCTGGCGCTGTCCTGCAGCGCGCGGGCGACTTCACCAATCTCGTCACGGCGCGCCAGCAGGCGTTCGGGCACCATGTCCGTCCGGTCGGCGGATTCACGCATGGTATGGGCCGAGGCCGCCAGCCGCAGCAGCGGCCGCGCAATGGTCAGCGACAGGTACCATGACAGCAGGATGGTCAGTGCCAGCGCCATGAGGAACAGCGACAGGATGGAAGAGCGCACCGCGAACAGCGAGCGGTCAACATCCCGTGCCTCGCGCGTGAGCTGGATGATTCCCACTGTGGTCCGCCCGTCATGCATGACGGGTTCCGCCACCGTGACCATCAGGTGATGGTGGGCGTTGCGGCGGATATAGGGCGGAATTTCCATGACCCGC
>NZ_QUWV01000248.1 GCF_003403295.1 Komagataeibacter melaceti
CGCAGGCACGCCCCCGCACGCCCCCCGCCCCCATCGAGATTGACGACATGCCCGATGGCCCGCTGAAGGATGCGCTCGGCCGTCTTGGCGGCTGGCTGGCCACGGCACGGGGACCGCGCTCCCGATAACGGCAGCGGTCCTGCTTCCTGTCACAGACCCGTAACGCCATGAAAACGCCGCATGCCCGGCCTATCGTGCGCATACGGAACAAAGGGTGCGCGAGACTGGATATCCGGCCCGCGCACACCCATATCTGGACATCATGATGGCATGAAGAGGAACGGACCCGATGCGTAAATTGGCCCTTCTGCTGGCCGTGTCCATCGGACTGGCTGGCGTGTTGCCCGCGCCCTCCGCCTATGCGTGGCGTGGCGGCGGCTGGGGTGGTGG
>NZ_QUWV01000030.1 GCF_003403295.1 Komagataeibacter melaceti
GTAATGGGCCGCTTGAGGCCGCCTTATGAGTAAGGATTGTGACTGGTAACTTACCGTCGTTAACGACGTCGTTATTGACGTCGTTTAGGAGGTAAGAATGGGTCAGGAAATCCTGATTGGTGTTGAACGCCGTCGGCGCTGGTCGGATGAACGCAAGCTGGAGATCCTGGCTGAAGTTGGCGTGGATGGGGCGAGTGTCTCGGATGTGGCACGTCGTCATGACCTGACCCGTCAACATCTTTACCAGTGGCGCTCTTCATTCCGTCAAAGGCTTTCTGCCCGTGATCAGGATGTGCACTTTGTTCCTGTCGCCCCGGTGGGCGGGAACAGTTCAGTATCCGGGGATCACATTGCATCGGATGCTGATGGACTGGCCATTGTGCTGCGCAATGGCCGTTGTATCAGGGTGACGGGACATCCTGCCGAAGAGCTTCTGGCCCGGGTCATCCGGATCGCGGAGACGGCATGATTGGCGTGGGCAACGGCGTGCGTGTCTATCTGGCCTGCGGGGTGACCGATATGCGCAAGGGCATATCGGGGCTGGCCGCACTTGCACAGGACAGGCTGCGTCAGGATCCGACATCGGGCGCACTCTTCGCCTTTCGTGGTCGCCGTGGGGACAGGATCAAGCTTCTGACGTGGGACGGTCAGGGGTTCTGCCTTTATTACAAGGTGCTCGAGACCGGACGTTTCCCGTGGCCCTCCCCGGCAGATGGGGTTGCCCGCCTGACAGCCGCACAGATGGCCATGCTCTGGGAAGGAATTGACTGGAGACGGCCATCGTGGTCGGCCCCTCCCTCTCGCGTCGCCTGATTTTTCGTCATCGCTGCCGCAGATTTCTTTGTTTTCTGGCAGTTTTCCGCTATTATCCAGAGATGGAGCGACACCCTGGCCCCCTGCCTGATGATCTGGAGACCCTCAAGGGCATCATCATGGCCCAGCAGGGCGAGATCGTGCGGCTGTCGGCGTCGGCCCGGGCCTATGATGCCCTTGTCCAGTCTCTCAAAATCCGGATCGCGCGTCTTCAGAAACAGAAATTCGGGGTCAGTTCAGAAAAGATCGAGCGTGAGACTGAACAGCTCGAACTGCTCCTCGAAGATGTGGAAATCGCCATCGCGGCAGCCGATCCGTCTCCCGAAAGTGAAGATCACGATAACGGCGATGCCGTGGTCTTTCCCCAAAGACGGCGCGGCAGGCCCAGGGTCTCGGACGCCACGCCACGGGAGCGCATTGTGCTCGACCCGGGTGAATCCTGTTCCGCCTGTGGCAGTCCCTTGCGCCTCGTCGGCGAAGATGTCACCGAAATCCTTGAATTCATCGCGGCAAAACTGAAAGTCGTCGAAACGGCACGGCTGAAGAAATCCTGCCGTCATTGCGAAACAATGGTGCAGCCTGAAGCGCCATCGCGTCCTGTCCCACGGGGCATGGCTGGCCCCGGGCTCCTGGCCCATATTCTGGTCTCGAAATTCGATGACCATATTCCGCTTTATCGTCAGAACGAGATCTTTGCCCGTCAGGGTGTAGACATTTCCCGTTCAACCCTGATCGACTGGTGTGGTCAGGCCGTTGCCGTTCTGCGGCCCCTGACAGATCTGATCCGCCAGGATGTCGTAAAAGCAGACCTGCTGCATGCTGATGATACACCCATCCAGGTTCTTGATCCCCGCCTGCGTCAGGCTGGCAAACCACGGGGCGTGAAGGAAGGGCGGATCTGGACTTATCTGCGCGATCCCCGCCCCTGGGGTGGCAGCGATCCGCCCGCCGTGGCCTACTGGTTCTCTCCCGATCGCAAGGGGATCAATCCCCAGACCCATCTGGCGACCTTCTCGGGTATTCTCCAGGCTGACGCCTACGCCGGGTTCAGGGAGATGTATAAACCCGATGCAACGGGAGCCGTGCGTGTGCGCGAAGCGGCCTGCTGGGCCCACCTGCGTCGGGCATTCCACGACGTCTGGAAAGGCAATGGCTCGACAATCGCAAGGGAAGCCCTTGAACAGATTGGAGCGCTCTACGATATCGAGCGCCAGATCACCGGGCACCCGGCCTCGTATCGTCTGGCGATCCGGCAGGAAAAAAGCCGTCCTCGCGTCGCGGCCTTCCATGTCTGGTGCGAAGCACAGCTCACCCGCATCCCTGGAAAAGGGGAACTGGCAAAAGCGATCCGCTATGCGCTTAACCGGTGGGCCGCCTTTACCCTGTTTGTGGAAGATGGTCGTGTCGCCATTGACAATAATCCTGCCGAACGGGCCATACGACCGGTATGCGTCGGGCGGAAAAACTATCTGTTTGCCGGTTCAGACGCCGGCGGGAATAACATCGCTGATGCCATGACGCTTATCGAAAGCGCAAAACTCTCAGGCCTCAACCCGCATGATTACCTCGCCGACGTCCTGGCCCGTATCAACGAGCACAAGATCAACCGGCTCCACGAACTGTTGCCATGGAACTGGCACCCCATGACTGATCTTCACAAAAAGGCCGCATGATCAACGGCGGCCTTAAGCGGCCGGTTAC
>NZ_QUWV01000031.1 GCF_003403295.1 Komagataeibacter melaceti
TGGCGGCGGTGGTCCCGGCGGTGGCGGCCATGGGGGCGGTGGACATGGCGGGGGTGGACGGCGCTGAGACCTGAAATCCGGTAACGGGGTCGGCCCGGCTCAGCCGTGCCGCCCCGTGCCGGACAGAAGGTTCATGACCAGCACCCCGCAGATGATCAGCGCCATGCCCACCATGGCCGCAAGATCCAGTTTCTGGCCCAGCACCACCCGGCAGACCAGTGCGATCAGCACGGTGCCTACGCCCGACCAGATGGCATAGGCAACGCCGGTGGGAATGACACGCAACGCCATGGCAAGCGCGTAGAACGCCACGCCATACCCCACCACTGTCACGCAGGACGGCCACAGCCGGGTAAACCCCTGCGATAACGTAAGGCAGAACGTGGCCGTAACTTCCGCCATGATGGCGATGGCCAGATAGAGATAGGCCATGCCCCTATCCCTCCTGCCATATGGGGGACGGGGCGCGCGTGCGGGATAGGCGTGCGTAACTTCCCGCCGGGCACGCAGCGCCGCCCATGCTGCGCATACGAGTCGCGGGCTTGTACGCCACCGCTTTCCACCCTGCCGGACCGGCGTGATGTGGCCCTGACCCTACGCCCATTCCGTCATTATCCCTCATCGGGATGAGGTTTGCCCCACCCGTGGCGCAACGGCGATAAAAAACTTTCGCACGCTCACAGGAAACCTTCGCTTTGCTGAAACGATTCATGTATAGCGTAGATAGGAGGTATGAACCATGAGCAACTCTGCACGTATGATCGCCCATCTGCTGATCACGGTTCGCCTGAGCACGCGCAACCGCCCTTCCACACCGGTTTCCCAGCCTGCAAAGGACTGAAACCGCAGGCTGAACGCCCGCTCAACGATCCCGCTGGTCATGTTATGACATAGTGGCCATCCTGCCCGCCTGTTTCAGGCGGGTGATCAGGGCTGGCAGTTCATCATGATGCAGCAGGAAGACGTTGTTTGACCGGGCCAGCGCACGGGCTGGCAGGGTGTAATCAGCATTGGAAACAACGGCGGCAAAGTCGGCGCGGTAATGCAACCGCGCGGCGGCGACCTGCTGCACCGCTTCATTCCCCACCGCATTGCGGTACAATTTGCACTGCACGACCAGCCGCACGCCATTGCGGGTTGCGACCACATCGGCCCCCTGATCACTACCGGGGGGTGTGGCGCGTGCATCCCACCCCGCGCGGCGCAGGGTGTGGGCGCAATAGCGTTCATAGGCGATCGGGTCCATGGTCGGGGTGAACCTGGTGTCATCATGCCTGCCGCCCGATGTGGCGAGCGGCTGGCGGGCCACATATTCAATGCGCGCCAGCACCGTGCCCGCAATGGCGGGCCATGTATCCTGCCACCGGGCGCGGCGCAGGGCAGGCTGGAGCACTGTCCTGACGAACTCCGTCTGTTCGCGCCGCCACTTGCCCGTACGTTCCACCCCGTAACTGTTGACCTGCACAAGCTGCCTGCGCCGGATGCGCAGGGTCTCGGCATGGCGGCTTACCAAACGGTAGCACAACCGCAACGCCCGCCTGCGGCGCAGCCGACGCCAGCCAGAGCGCAGGATCGGCCACATTGCCACGACCGCCCCCGCCGCCAGCATGTCATGCACCAGCCCGGCGGGCAGCGCCCCGGATGCGGGGCTGGCGGCCCCGGCCGTGAAATAGAGCGGTGTCTCCCCATGGCGTGGGGGCTGGCGGCGCAGCAGCACGGCATCGCCATGGCGCTCGAGCATCTGCCACCGGGCATCCGTATCCACGCGGCGGCAGTGTAATTGCGCCAGCGCGTGCTCCCGTCCCTCACCCGCCAGCGCACCCGCACGGCGCAGCGCGTCGGGCTGCGCACAGCCTATGGCAGCAGGGGCCAGCCTGTAGGTCTCATCGGCTGCCATGGCGGGCTGCGCATCCACTCCGCAGGCCAGCAGCAATCCGTAACACAGCCATGCCGCGATCCCTGCCCGCATCGTCCTGCCATCACTCCCTGCCCTGTTTTGCGGGCCGCACACTAAAGGATGAGAACAAAATAAGAAAGTATGGAAAGTCCCTTTATGTGCACAATGGTCTTTCCGCCCGCGCGCGCGTAGGATCAGGCCATGCGAATCTGTTTTATCGGTGACAGTTACGTCACGGGAACGGGCGATGAAGCCTGTCAGGGCTGGGCCGGGCGGCTATGCGCCATGGAGCGTCGGGGCGGGCGGGATGTCACCCTGTACAATCTGGGCGTACGGGGGCAGACCAGCCGTGACATCGCGCGGCGCTGGCGGCAGGAAACGGCCCCACGCCTTGACGGGCGCGATGAGGGCGGGATCGTCCTGTCATTCGGGGTGAATGACTGCGCACGCATGGCAGGCGGGCAGCCACGGGTCAGCGCGCCGGAAAGCCTGAAGACAACCCGGCTGATGCTGGAGGGAGCGCGCCAGCTCTGCCCGGTGCTGATGGTGGGGCCACCACCCGTGGGCCATGATGACCTTGATGCCCGCACGCATGCCCTTTCAGCCGCCATGGCGGATCTGTGCATGAAGCTGTCGGTGCCCTTCCTGCCCATATGGGAACCGCTGCGCATGGACCCGCTCTGGTGCGCCGAAATCGCGCATGGCGACGGGCTTCACCCCGCAGGCGGTGGTTATGCCGCACTGGCCCGGCTGGTCCATCAATGGCCCGCATGGCGGGCATGGATGCGCACGGTCGCCCCCCTGCGCGCGCGGGCGTGAAGCCATCCGCCCTTTCACTTGGCATAACGGCGCGTTATCGCCACATTAGGATGCGCGATCCGCTGGTCGGCGCTTTTTTTAATAAAGGCATACAGACATGAAAACGCTCGTATCATGCGCCCTGCTGGGCGTGCTGGTTGTGGCCTGCGCCCCGGCCGCCCATGCCGAAGTGCCCGAGGGGGAACTGAACTCCCTGTACATCCGGCCCGAAGTGCAGTTGCCTGCCGCTTCCCTGACCTTTCCCAATTACCCGATAGTGGATGACTGCACGACCGAATTTGGCGATGCAGTCACCAATGCCTGCGTCACGGCGGAAAAGGAACGTGCCCTGGTCCTGCAACCTGAATGGGATGCGTATCAGGACAGTGACAAGATCGCCTGCCAGGAGGACGTGACCCGCGTCCGCCATATCCAGCTTTACAAGAACCTGGCTTACTGCCTTGACAGCCGCCGCTATGAAACATGGCGCCGGGCGCATCCGCAGGGGCACTGATACCTGCGGCTACCCCGCCGATTCAGTCGCGTGCGATATGACAACTGGCGTCATCATGGCTGTGGTCATAATCGACATCACGGTTGGCGCCACTGTCCCCATGCACGATACGGCGCGGGCGGGCGGGATGGGGTGACAGCACGGACATATCCATCTCAGCCCCCTCGTAACCCAACCCCGCCGCATCCAGCACGCTGGGCGGCAGCGCGGCCAGCGTAAGTGGTGCATGCACGTTGTCACGCGCCGCCTGCATGGCCTGCGGATGGGCGGCCTGCCATGCGGCGGAGGCCCAGAGGTAGAACGGGATCTCATAGGCCGCGCGCACATCGCCATGCGTGGGGATGCCAGCGGTACATTCCCCAACCCGCACCCCATGGTCGGACACGTAGAACAAAGCCGCCGGGCCGCCATGGGCCTGCAGGCTGGCGACTACATGCGCCAACATATGATCGGTATAGGCAATGCTGTTGTCATATGGCGTGCCGATCCCGCCAAACGCCGCGGGGTAGCGGTCGGCCGCGTTTTCATGGCTGCCGAACAGATGCAGCACGATGAAGACCGGCCCCTTCGCCCCCCTGATCGCACCATCAACCACCGGCAACATCCGTTCATCCAGCACCGGGCTGCTCATCAGGCCGCCATGGACGGTAGTATAGGCGATATGATGCGCCTGCTCGGAATAGGCGCCGATCACACTGTCATACGGGCCAAGGCGGGGATGGTTGCTGATCCACCATGTATCGTATCCCGCCGCGTTGAACACCGATACAAGGTCATGGCCGGACACCGAGCCAGAGCGCAGCCGGTCATAGCCCGACAGGATGACCGGCACCGCGCCGACCGTGTAATCGAAGGGCGTGACCATATCGTCAAAATGCAGCAGGTCCGGAACCTGCTCCATCTCCGGGGTGGTGGGCACGCCGTATCCATACATGTGGTGATGGTCGCGTCGCGCGCTTTCCCCAATGGCCAGCACGATGACCTGCGGCATGTCAGGCTGTGGCGGGGCGAGGAAGTGGACGGGTTCATGGCTTATGCGCCGGGCCATGTCGGTCAGGCGGCGGGTTTCACGCCGGGCGGCGACATAGCCGGTCAGCATGCTCCACGGCCATGCCCGGTCGAAACGGGAATGAATGGCCACCATCGGGTTCTCGGTCCCGCCGCGCGTGGGCGGCAGGTGCTGCCATAGCCGCACCGTCGGCACCACGATCCATGCCGTAAGCACGGCCATGCCCACAAGGCGCGCCACCGGCCGCATGCGCACGACCGGCCCGCGCGGGCGGGACAGGTAAAGCCCCACCAGTATGCTCCACACCCCCACCCATATACAGAGATAGGGCAGCACCGGCCGCACGTACCCCAGCACGACCGGGGCGGAGCAGTAAAACAGGATCAACCACAGCGGGTAGCCCGGCGGCACGCCGCTGATATGGATGTAGTAAAGTGCCGCGGGCAACAGCAGCACAACGGGCCAGAACAGCGCCACCAGCACGCGCCTGCTGTTGCAGGCCAGCGCCAGCACCAGCCATATCGCCCCCGCGCGCGTCACCCCCTGCAACGCCGTACAGGCGGGCAGCAGCACCAGTACGGCCATAAGGCCCGGCAGCACGTCCAGCCACCGATAATGGGTTGGCCAGCGCCTGCGTAGGCGGGATTCCGGTCCGTACGGCGTGTTCATTCCGGTTTCATGCCATGGGCGCCCGGCCACGGGTAGTCCCGCCGCGCCGGGCGATGGCACGTTTGTGAATGAACAGGTGCGCGTGGCTGCTTTTTATACCCTACCCGGACGCTTAATAATGCGCCCCCCGCAGGCCCATGCCGACGGGTGCCAGAAAAAACGAAATTACAGAACCAGAATTACAAAGGCAGGCAAACGTACCATGGCAAAAATCAAGGTCAAGAATCCCGTTGTCGAAATGGATGGTGACGAGATGACCCGCATCATCTGGCATTTCATCCGCGACCGGCTGATCGTGCCCTATCTGGATATCGACCTGAAATATTACGACCTCGGCATCCGCCACCGTGACGAGACGGACGACCGCGTAACCGTGGAAGCAGCCGAGGCCGTGCGCCGCTACGGCGTGGGCGTGAAATGCGCCACCATCACCCCCGATGAGGCACGGGTGGAGGAATTCGGCCTCAAAAAGATGTGGCGCTCCCCCAACGGGACCATCCGCAACATCCTTGACGGCACGATCTTCCGTGAGCCGATCATCTGCGCCAACGTGCCCCGCCTTGTCCCGCACTGGACCCAGCCGATCGTGATCGGCCGCCATGCCTATGGCGACATCTACCGCGCGGCCGAAACCCGCATTCCCGGCCCCGGCAAGGTCACGCTGCGCTACACCCCGGCCGATGGCGGGCCGGAGCAGGTGCTGGACGTGCATGACTTCAAGGGCCCCGGCGTGGCGCTGGGCATGCACAATACCCGCGCCTCCATCGAAGGGTTCGCGCGTGCTTCCCTGTCCTACGGGCGTGACCGGAAACTGCCGGTGTACCTGTCCACCAAGAACACCATCCTCAAGGCCTATGACGGCATGTTCAAGGATGTGTTCCAGGAAGTGTACGAGCGTGAATTCAAGGCCGATTTCGAGAAGCTGGGCCTGACCTACGAACACCGCCTGATTGATGACATGGTGGCCTGCGCGCTGAAGTGGAAGGGCGGCTATGTCTGGGCGTGCAAGAACTATGATGGCGATGTGGAAAGCGACATCGTGGCGCAGGGTTTCGGCAGCCTTGGCCTCATGACCTCGGTGCTGCTGAACCCGACCGGCGACGTGGTGGAGGCCGAGGCCGCCCACGGCACCGTCACCCGCCATTTCCGTGAATACCAGAAGGGCCGCCCCACCAGCACCAACCCCATCGCCTCCATCTTCGCATGGACGCGCGGGCTGGCCTATCGCGGCAGGTTTGATGACACGCCGGATGTGACCCATTTCGCCAACACGCTGGAGCGCGTGTGTATCGAAACGGTCGAAGGCGGCCAGATGACCAAGGACCTGGCGCTGCTGGTCGGCAACGGCACCAAGTGGCTCGACACGCAGCCGTTCCTTGACGTGCTGGACGAAAAGCTGCGCGCCGCCCTGTCCTGACCCGCATGGGGCAACGGGGCGGGACAGCCGCCCCGTTCATGCCCGGCCGGATACGGCATGCCTTGCCCGCATGGGTGAAAAATCATCCATGCGGGAAGATGTGCCTACCTGCCGCGCGGAGGGCATGATTATATGGCTGCATGCACGAACCGACACCCGCCACACCACCCCAGCCCCCGGCCCAAGCCACGCAGCAGACACCATGGCTGGAAGGCGGGCTGGAGCGCCTGTTCTTCCGGGCGCGCTGGATATGCGCGCCGCTTTACTTCGGCCTGACGGCGGGGCTGCTGGTCATTCTGGTCAAATTCCTGCAGACCGCATGGGTTCTGGTGCGTGACAGCTACACGCTGGAATTCGATGATGTGTTTGTTGGCATCCTCGACATGATCGACCTGGTGCTGCTGGCCAACCTGCTGCTGATCGTGATGTTCGCGGGGTACGAGAACTTCGTCTCCAAGCTGGATGTGCGCAACCACCGCGACTTTCCCGACTGGATCGGCCATGTCACCTTTGGTGATATCAAGATCAAGCTCATGGCCTCGATCGTGGCCATGTCCGCCATCCATGTGCTGGCCGATTTCATCCGGGTGAACGAGATTTCCAGCCGCACGCTGGGGTGGAGCGTGGGCATCCATCTGGCCTTTGTCGTCTCAGGGCTGCTGCTGGCGCTGATGGACCGGATGATGGAAACCCCGGCCAGCCACACGGACACCACCCGGCCGGAACAGCATTAGCGCGGCAGGTCAGGCTGGCCCGGATTTCTGTGCCGCGGCTTCCGTGCGGGCTTCGCGTAGGGCCTGCTGGGTCAGGCGTTCTTCATTGCGGCGCAGGAAGATGATGCTGATGACCAGCCCCACCGTCACCACCGCCCCCAGCCCGATGCTGGCGGGGCCGGAAACCTGCGTGACCTTGCGCCCGAGATAGTAGGCCCCCGTGGCATAACCCCCCGCCCAGCATAACCCGCCCAGTGCGTTGAACAGCATGAAGCGCGGCCACGGCATGTGATTGGCCCCGGCCAGCAACGCCACGAACACCCGCAGGAGTGCCACGAACCGCCCGAAAAAGACGATGGCGCTGCCATGGTGGCGGAACAGGAAGCGGCCCAGCAGGAGCCGGTCCGGGGTAAGGCGGATACGCGCCCCATATTTCTGCAACAGCGGCAGGCCGACCTTGCGCCCGATCAGGTAGCCGATATTGTCGCCCACCACCGCGCCGATCACGGCGGCCAGGGCCACCCACTGGATATCAAGCCGGTGTGTCGCGGCGCAGTACAGTGAGGCGGAAATGATCAGCGTTTCCGCCGGTAGCGGAAGGCCCATGCTTTCCAGCATCACGATTGTCGTAATCACCCCGTACCCGTAATGCTGGAACAGATATTCAAGATGGTGCAGCAGTGTTCAGTCCTCCGTCCCGGCAGATCAGGCATGGTTTGCTGTGCCGGAACACAGGCGGACATGCACGCCCCCGGCCTGAACCCGGTTCAGGACACGGGCGGACAAGACAGGCGCACCTGCGGCCACCAACCTGAAATCCGGCTGGCACAATGGGTGAAACGGACCCGCAGCAGAACCGGATTTAGCGAATATCTGTCACGCGTTTTTTCAATCAGCTCCGGCAGCTTTGCCCGGCGGCGCTGTTATACCGCTGAAGCGGTAAGAAACGGATAACGTATCATGTCCGGCTCCGGATCATGTTCCATCCGGTCCATGCCGGGGCACATGACACCCCGACGGCGGACCTGCGCGACGGAGCTTGATCAGCGGTAAAGTTTAATGATAGCAGCAATACTATATTCAGTTTAAATTCCCCGGAATAATTCAAATCATAAAGTCATCCGTGAAAAAATATGCTTAGTGAATCCAGTTATAACCTGTGGGCTTTATGGTGTATTGTTTCCGCTGCCATTATTTTCAATACGAAGCCGTTCATACGGGATAAAATATATGAAAGTAAAAGCCGCGAATATAACATTGATGGGCTGAGATATATCCTCGCATCTCTTGTCGCGTTCCAGCACAAGGCTTTTTTCTTCAACCTTTATAACACCGGCATCTGGTCCATAGACTATCACCTTGCGTTCTATGTCGGGAAATTTGCCGTATCCATTTTCTTCATCATCTCCGGTTACCTGCTGGGAAATGTCAGCCCGCATGGCCGGGAATGGGCGGGATTTTATATAAAACGCTTCATGCGCGTCGCACCCATGACGTATGTCTCGGCACTGGCCTGCATCCTCATCGCCGTGGCCATTGGCGTGCACCACGGAAATGCGGCGGATTTTTCCCACGTTTTTTTCTGGTTTGATGCAGGGCTGACCAATATCCGCCCGCCTGTTTACGGGTTTGAAAATAGCCGCCTGATCAATGCCGGTGTCACGTGGTCGCTCATGTGGGAATGGCTGTTCTATTTTTCATTGCCCTTCCTTTCCATTCCCTTCCTGAAAAAGCGCAGGTTGCAGGTTTTTCTTGCGGCCCTTGCCATCCTTACAACCATTTACACCGTAAGCGTGTACCTGGGGCTGGAAGATGGTCCGAATTACTACAACAGGTATTCCGTCCTTGGCCCGGTTTATGCCTCCCTGTTCTGTATCGGGTGCATTATCCGGCAGGTGCGCAACCGCTACCTCAGGTCCGTTGTCGTACCCCGCAGGATTGTGGACTGGCTTTCCCTTACCCTGCTGCTCATCTTTTTCATCAGCGCGCAGAGTTATGACCCCCTGACAATGCCCTCTGTCTTTGCTTACGGGCTTTTCTTTCTCTGTTTCGTGCTGGGGGCCAACTGGTTCGGGCTGCTGCGGCTACGCGGGGTGATCCTGCTGGGGGATGCCAGCTACAGCATTTACCTGCTGCACGGGACAGGCTGGTTCCTGCTGGATATGTTCTGTTTCCACTTCGGCATAAACCACAATACTTACCTGTATTATGCGTTCATGACCGTTGGCTGGTACATGATATGCTATCTATCCATCACGACATTCGAGATCATAGAACGGTACTTCATCCATCTGGGCGCGCATATTACCCACCGGCTGAAACTGCATAACCCCGCGCCGCGATGATGGCCCAAAGACACCCCGGTCAGCGCCGTATCCATTCCCGCCGTTCCGGCGCGCGCCGCTCCCACCCCCTGCGCTCCAGTTCCGGCGTGCTGGCTACTTCCGCCGGGTAGCCCACGCACAGATACGCCACCAGTTCCAGCGTCGGGTCCACATCCAGAATCGCCCGGACCCGTTCGGGGTCGATAATGGACACCCACCCGACGCCCACACCCACCGCCGTTGCCGCCAGCCAGAACGTATGAATGGCCATGACCGTGGACCATGTGGTTGTCTGCGGCATGGTCCCGCGCCCAAGCCCACGCCCCTGCGCGGGTTCGGGGTGCGACAGCACGGCGATATGATGTGGCGCGTCATCCAGTCCGGCCAGTTTCAGGCGGGCATAACGCAGGGCGTCGGCACCGGTCCGGTCCGACAACGCATCGGCATTGCAGCGGGTAAAATCCTGCCTGACCGCATCCCGCCGCCGGGGGTCATCCACCCGCACGAAACGCCATGGCTCGCTCAACCCGACAGAGGGCGCAAGGCAGGCGACACGCAGCAGTTCATCCAGCACGGGCTCCGGCACAGGGTCGCGCCGGAAATGCCGCACATCGCGCCGCCAGCGGAACAGGTCGTGCAACTGGTCCATGAACAGGGGGGTGAATTCAGGCATGGTGGTCATGCCCCCTTCTTTCGTTCATTGCAGCCCGTCTGTCACGCCCCGCATGCCCCTACCCTGCCGCGCCCGGGCGGGCGGCCACCTGAAACAGCAGGTAACGCCGCCTTTTTGAAAAAAGGCGGCACCCCAAGCTTTTTATTATTCAGTGGGCATGAAAATGGCGGCACATCCCGATGTGCCGCCACAGTCATGCATGCAGGATCGGCAGGCCTGGCCCGCCGGGGCTCAGCCCCGGTCCCAACCGCGCAGGGCGAGCAGGGAGGGCGATCCCTCCATCCCGACATGGCAGCCGGACGGCACGGCTATACTGGGCAACGTCGCCAGCAGCATCATCCCCTGCCTGCGATAGGCAGCGCCCACCCATGCGGCAACGCGCTGGCGGGTGGAGCGGAAGGAGAAAGAGCGGGGAGACAGGGAAAATCCCACAGAGGGGACAGGAGAAAAACTACGCATCGAGGCGTTTCCCGTGAGCCTAGCGGGCGATCTTGCCGCATGCTGCTCCTGCCGCGCACGCTACGCCGCAACCGGGTGGTTGCAAATATAATATTTTCGCAGATTTCCGGGCTGATCCATGCTCTTTTCGCAGAGCTTGTTCCGGCAGGTGTTGCATGAAAAATACACCTGCCGGAAGGCCGATTCAGTCAGATACAGCCAACCTGCCACGAAGCCCGCCATTCCTGCCCCGGCTGGAGATGAAATACGCCGGGACGGGTGGAAAATTCGCCCGTGAATCCCACCGGGCTGGCCAGCCCGTACCATGGCTCGATACAGATGAAATCACCGCCCGGTTTCATCCATATGCCCAGCTGCGCGAATCCTTCCCATGTCAGCCGCAGGCCGGGGCCGTCGGGAATACGATAGGTCACGCCCCGGCTGCGGGGCCGGTCCAGAATCAGCGCATCCTGTGCGAACAGCGACTCATCAAGATGCAGCACACGCCCCGTTATGGGTGTGGGAAAGGATTCGGGCAGCAGCAGGCCCCCGTTCAGGCGGCGCACATTTTCAGGTTCGGGCTGGTCGAACTCGATAACATGGCGGTCCTTGGCCACACTGGGCGCAAGCGGCCAGACAAAGGCCGGGTGCGCCCCCAGCGATGCAGGCAGGACGCGGGTGGCATCGGGGTTGGTGACGCAGTAATCCACGGTCAGCCGCCCCTCCGCCACGCGGTATTCAATGACAAGGCTGAACGCGAAGGGGAACATCTGGCGCGTCTGCGGCGTATCCACCAGTTCCAGACGGCAGCCGGTCTCATCACTCGCGATCCAGCGGAATTCGCTATCACGGGCAAAGCCATGCTGCGTCATGTGGTAGTTCTGGCCATCAATCCGCGCCGTATCATCCACCAACCGCCCCACGATGGGGAACAGCACCGGCGCCTGCCGCCGCCATGGCTCATGCCCGCCCCACAGCAGGTCACGGCCATCGGCACGCAGGCCACACAGTTCGGCCCCATGCAGGCGCACGCTCACGCCAAGGCGGCCATCACCAAAGGTATGGATGTCTTCTGTCATGCTGGCGGCTCCATCGGTTTTTCACAATGGGCCTACCATGCACGATCGGGCCGGGCCCTCCTATCCGTGTGGCGCGGGGGCGGCTATGCCGGCACGGGTGGAATTACTGGTGGCGGGCTGCAGCTTGAGGGTCAGGCGCTCCACCGAAAATGCGAGCCGCGCCCCGCTGCTGCGCGATGTGAACTTGATGTAGATGCCGCTATTGTTTTCCATGACGGCACCGCCCGTGCCCGCGCCAACCGTGGCCTCGCCCTGCACGGACCAGTACGTGCCCTCGATATCCTGTATGCGGTACAGGTTATAGACAGTGCCGACCGCATGGGTTTTGGAAAACCCGATGGCCGCCCCCGAGCCACCATGCACGCTGAAAGGGTAATCGCGCCCTTCAAACGTCAGGACGCCCTTCCCCCAGGAGACACCGGCCCCCAGGTCAGCCGCGGACAGCGTGAAGCTGATCGTGGCGGTATGTTCACCCAGCGCATCCACCGCGCGTGCATGGGTGACCGGACCAATGGCGGACAGGGACATGACAGCCGCCGCAGCGGCCAGAGATGCAAGGCGCAAAAGCAGACTCCATGACTTCTGGCGAGCAGCGTCGCCCCAGATCCTTACATGGCCGACATGGTTTTCATGTCACCCATGGATTGTGCCTTACAAATACCAGCTATGCAAATTATATCATGGACATGTTACCGCCTTCTTTCAGCGTGGCTTCGCCCCTGCTGGTGTCACCGGGGCCAACTGGGCGCGTGCCTCCCCATTGGGCAGGGCGGCGGTATGCAGGTTGACGTAAATCTGGCCATCCTGAAGGGCCCGCGCCTGCTCGGACGAAAGCAGGACGGCCCCATGCTGGCCGGACTTGTAAGGTGCGGGAATGGGCACAAGCACGCCCGCTTCCTCCCCCGCCGGGGCAGGACCATGGAAATGCGCGGCCACCACCGGCCCGCTCAGCCCGGTCCATGTAATGGTGTACCTGACCAGGTTGGTGCGGGTATTGAGCGCGGCCCGGACCGTACCATCGGGATGGGACGTAGCCCCATGTTCCGCCGTGAAGTGGCCTTCCAGCCGGACGGTCGCGGCAAGGGCGGGCGACGCCACCGCCATGCTGGCCACGACAAGAGCGGGCAGAGTGGAAAAACGGATCAATGTCACCTCCGCTACAGGCTACTGCCTGCGTGCAATATCTTAATACTTTATTTCTTGATGTAATATTTATGCTGCCTGCACCTATCAGATGCATGAACCACCGGCATGCGCAACATAAATCCGTACCGGCGGCGCACCCTTATATATCAAGCGGGCGTGGACGCTCCATCCACCTCAGATCGGGACTGAACCACAGCGAGACCCGCCGGTAACACACACCCCGGCGCGGCCACAGCACGCCTGCCAGATTATAAGCGCCCAGCCAGTGACAGTTCATCACGACACCCTCCGCATGGACGGGACGGCCCGCATCACCAGGGATGCGAATCCGATATGAAACGCCCGGCATCCGTAATCATGCCAAAGGCAAAGTAGCATACCGCGGCGCCAAGCACCATCAGCAGGCAGGACAGGATCATGCGCATTCATGCCATGTGCCACCGATGCCCCGATGCCGCAAGCATGCCGCATGCACCCCTATCCCACGCCCGTCCCGCCGGAGGCGGCATAGACCTGCCCGGTGATGTAACTGGCCGCCGACGAGGCCAGCAGGACATAGACGGGCGCGAGTTCCACCGGCTGGCCCGCGCGGCCCATCGGGGTCTCGCCGCCGAAATTGTGGATGTTCTCCTCCGTCTGGCCACCGCTGATCTGCAGCGCCGTCCAGAACGGGCCGGGGGCGACCGCGTTCACCCGGATGCCCCGGTGGACCATCTGCTTGGCCAGTGATTTGACAAAGGCGACGATGGCCCCCTTCGTCGCGGAATAATCAAGCAGGATCTCGGACGGGCTGAACGCATTGACCGAAGCCGTGGCGATGATGCTGCCCCCGCGTGGCATGAGGGGAATGGCCGCCCGGCTCAGGTAAAACAGCGCATAGATATTGGTGTGGAAGGTCGTGTCGAACTGCTCGTCGGTAATATCCAGGATCGAGGCCTGATGGCGCTGGAACCCCGCATTGCTGACCAGTATGTCCAGCCCGCCCAGTTCCGCATGCGCGCGCCCGGGCAGTTCCGTGCAGTATTTACGCTCCCGCAGGTCACCGGGCAGGGCTACCGCCTTGCGCCCTTCCGCGCGGATCAGGGCAATGACCTCACGCGCGTCGGGTTCTTCCTGCGGCAGGTAGGCAATGGCCACATCCGCCCCCTCACGCGCATAGGCAATGGCCGCCGCCCGGCCGATACCGGAATCCCCGCCCGTAATCAGCGCCTTGCGCCCCGCCAGCCTGCCGGAACCATGGTAGCTGGTCTCGCCATGGTCGGGGCGCGGCGTCATTTTGCCCGCAAGGCCGGGCCATGGCTGCGACTGTTCGGGGAACGGCGGGCGGGGATAGGCGTTTTCCGGATCAACCAATGGAGACTGCGCGGGTGCGGCCGCCGTGTCCGCCGCCTGCGCCCGGCCCGTGGCGGATGCCGTGACAATACCGGCGGCAACCCCCGCCAGAACCGCGCGACGTGATGAGGAAGGGATACTGTCGTCAGGCATGGTGGAATGCTCCCTGTTATGCCGGACCGTGGGCCCGATTTACAGATTAGAACATATCCCCCGCCGCACGGTTGCCTGCCGCGGGCGTTTTCCGCCTGCCCCCAGATCAGGGCAGGGCTGCGATACCGGTAATCTCGACCTTCCAGCGCGGGTCGGCCAGCCGGGCCTCCACCGTGGCGCGGGCGGGTTTGCTGTCAGGGTCAAGCCATGCGTCCCATGCGCGGTTCATCGCGGCCATATCGTTCATGTCGGCCAGGAAAATCTGGACCGAAAGCAGCCGCGCGCTGCTTGTGCCTGCCTCCGCCAGCAGGGCGTCGATCTGGCGCAGGATATCCGCTGTCTGGCCCTGCGCATCCAGTGTCGGGTCATCGGCAACCTGTCCGGCCAGATAGACCACGCCGCCATGCACCACAGCGCCGGTCAGCCGTTCCTCGGGTTGCAGGCGGCGGATGGTCATGGCTGGCTCCTTTTCTGAATCCGTCATGGATGTATCATGACAGCGGATATTAACGGTGACGGTACATTTCATACAGTGCGACCGCCGCCGCGTTGGATACGTTCAGGCTTTCCATCTGGCTGCTCATGGCGAGGCCCGCGATTTCATCGCAATGCTCCCGCGTCAGCCGCCGCAGGCCCGCCCCTTCCGCGCCCAGCACAAGCGCCACGCGCCGCTGGCTGAAGGATGCGCCATCCAGTATGCCGCCCCCCGCATCCAGCCCGACAACCCACAGGCCACGGGTCTTAAGCGCTTCGAGCATGCGCGAGAGGTTGACCACCCGTATCAGCGGCACGATTTCCAGCGCGCCTGATGCCGCGCGTGCCAGCGTGCCGGTTTCCTCCGGTGCGTTCCGGTCCTGCATCACCACCGCCACGGCGCCGAATGCCGCCGCCGAACGCAGGATCGCACCCACATTGCGCGGGTCCGTGACCTGATCGAGCACCAGCACCGGCCCCGGCTGTTCCAGCACGGTATCAAGATCCGGCGGGGTCAGCATGTCCACAAGCAGCGCCATGCCCTGATGCACGGCATCCGGTCCGCACAGGGTATCAAGCCGGGCGCGCTCGGTCCGCACCGGCTGGATGGGCAGGCCCCCTTCCAGCCGGGCGGACAGGGTTTCCTGTGCTTCCGCCGTGACCAGAAGCTGGCGGGGCCTGCGGGCCGGATTTTCCAGCGCGGCCTGAACGGCGTGCAGGCCGTACAGCCAGCATGTGCCACGCGGGGCCGAGGCCACGCCACGGCCACCCCGACCGCCACGTTCAGGCGCATGGCGGGAAGATGGGGCGGAATGTGCCGCGGACGAAGCGCCGCGACGGCGGGGGGTGCGCATGTTCATGGTCGTTTCTTAAGCCCAACCGCGCGCCACGTCATTCCCCCAAATGGGGAGAAGGTGAAGTTTTTCGTGCCAGCTATTGACTCCCCCCACCATAACCCTTATTTACCGCGCCAACCCGGAGGGATGCCCGAGTGGCTAAAGGGGGCGGACTGTAAATCCGCTGGTGTACGCCTACGTTGGTTCGAATCCAACTCCCTCCACCAACTACCTTTCCCATAAAATAATACGCTGTATCACAGGGCTGGCTTTGCTGCCCCGGCTACAGACGTACAATCGCCGCCTGAAAGCATTTACTTATAAATAAGTATTAAAAGCTTTTGGGTGCCGCCTTTTTTTTCAAAAAGGCGGCGTTTCCTGAAGCTTTTTGAAAAAAGCTTCACCAAAAACTTTCTTAACTACAGGTCATTCCTGACCCGCGCCGCTGCCCATCGTCTTCCATGCATGCAAGGCCCGTTCGCGCGCCAGACGGTGGTCCACGATCGGTGCCGGATAGCCACGCGGAATTTCCGTTTCCCATGGCGTATGAATGGCCTTATCGGACAGGCAGGCGAGTTCAGGCACCCAGCGGCGGATGTAAGCCCCATGCGGGTCGAATTTGCGGGACTGGAGCACCGGATTCATGATGCGGAAATAGGGCGCGGCATCCACGCCGGTTCCCGCATTCCACTGCCAGTTCATCGGGTTGCTGGCCGGATCATGGTCAACCAGTGTGTCCGCAAACCACTGTTCGCCCTGCCGCCAGTCAATCAACAGGTGCTTTACAAGAAAAGATGCCACAACCATGCGCACGCGGTTATGCATCCAGCCTGTATGCCATAGTTCCCGCATGCCGGCATCCACCAGCGGATAGCCCGTCTGGCCCTGCTGCCACCGCGCAAGCCCGGCAGGATCGTCACGCCACGGCATGGCGTCAAATTCGGGCCGCAGGTTCCGCGTCGCCATATCCGGGGCGGAAAACAGCAATGACCACGCGAAATCCCGCCATGCGAGTTCCATCAGAAACCGTTCGGGAAAACCCTTTTCCGTCGCGCCATGCCAGATCTGCGCGGCAGTAACATGGCCAAAGCGCAGGAAGGGAGACAGGCGTGAGCTTGCATTCTCCGCCGGGAAGTCCCGCGCGGTTGCGTAAGTATCCAGCCCGTCGCGCATAAAATGGGCGAAACGGTCATGGGCCTCCCCTTCTCCGGGCGTCCACATTTCCTGCAGTCCGCCGGTCCAGTCGGGCCGGGTGGGGAGAAGACCGTAATCCCCCTGTTGCGGGAGCAGTCCGGCAGGCGGGGACGCAAGCGGGGCGAAGGCCAGTTTTTCGGGCGCGGGCGCAGGCGGAAAAGGCGTTGGATGCGTCTCCCGCATGCCGCGCCAGAAAGCGGTAAAGATTTTATATTGCCCACCCGCGCGCGTGCGGATGCGCCACGGTTCATGCAGCAGCCCGCCGGGAAAGCTGTGGACGGCAATGCCCTCCGCCCTGAGCCCGGCCTTGATGGCCGTATCCGTCTCGCGCCCCTTCAGGTCATAACGGCGGTTCCACACAACCGTATCCGCACCGGTATGGCTGACAATTTCCGTCAGCACCTGACCTGCGGGACCACGAAAAACATGCAGGCTTCCGCCCATCCTGCGCAGGTCGCCATCAAGCGAGCGGATGGCCCGGTCCAGCCACCACCGCGCGGCCGCGCCGGGCAGGTGTGCCTCATCCAGAATCACGACACATAGTATCGGCTTGTGCAGCTTTTCCGCTTCCAGCAATGCCGGATTATCAGCAAGGCGGAAATCATCGCGGAACCAGACAATGGTGGGCGCGTGTATCAGGCCATCTCTCCTTCACCCCGGCGTAAGAAAACAGGACAAAATGTTTATGGCACAGGATGCAACCGGACAACATGCCGGTGGCAAATACTGAAACCCATATTCATGAAAGCCGCCAGACTGGTTCCGGCCGTTAACTGTGTGGCAGGAAACGGATGTCAGTCTGGGCCGCAGGCAGAGGCGGCGGAAACGGGTTACGGGGTATGTACATGGCTGTGTCGCCATTTTTCAGGAACCCGGCGTTATTCGAAGCTTTTTGAAAAAAGCTTCACCAAAAACTTCTTTCTGAGTGGTGGAATATTTCCTGGAGGGTTTTTCAGGCAGATTCTGAAATCCAGATCATAAATTACAATTTATACTTTGCGCAGCCTGCAATCAGGAACCCACAATCCCTTGCAATCCAGTCCGGATTCATATCGGGAGGACTTTCAAAATCATGTGAAACCGTGCGGTTCCGCCCTGAATATTATGGAAATCTCCCTCCCGCCCCACGCTATACTTTTGCACACAATAATCGGATGGAAAGATACAGATGGCGAGATCACACCTTACCCTGGCCGCATGCCTCCTCCTTGCCACGACCGCCAGCGTGGCAGGCCATGCCCAGACCGTCGCCTCCGGCCATCGGGACATCCTGCTCCAGACCGATCACGCATGGAATGACATGCCATACGGGAATTACCCCACCACCCGCCCGGAACTGACCATGCTCCGGCTGACCATACCGGCCCATACCGCCCTGCCATGGCACACCCACCCCATACCCAACGCGGGCTACGTATTGCAGGGCCAGTTGACAATTCATGACCGGGAAACAGGAAAAAGCAGAACTTTCCATCAGGGTGAGGCGTTTGCTGAGTCGGTCAATGACACGCATCGCGGTGAATCAGGCGACACCACGACCATCGTGCTGCTGACCTATGCCGGGACACCGGGCACTCCCACATCCATCCCCGCCAAGGGGGAAAAGCCGGAATACTGACGCCCGGCGCGCGGAAACGGGGGCACCGTTAAAGCGGTAACCGGCATGCCATTTTATTGTGCCAATACAATGCGGATACAGCCACAGGGGCGGCGCGGTAACACTAAAATATAAATTGGCGTTCCCTGTTGCCTGACAGGCTGTGCCGTTCCACACTGCCGCCCGCGTTACGCGGGTTGGCCGCGGCAAAGTGTAATGAGACGACACACAGGATAAAGAGGCAGCAATGTCGGACATCACACGGATATCTTCCCCGTTACTGGAGAAGTTGCCGCTTGCCGTCATGATCGCGGATGTGTCCGGCTGTATCGTTTACGGCAATCCCCGCGCGTGCCACCTGACCGGATACGACTCCACGGAACTGGAACAGGCCCGGATCGGCCGGCTTTTCCCCGACAGCCTGCCCCCCTCCGGCACCGGCTGCGGCACGGTGGATGACACGTCCCCCTACCGTGACCCGACAGGGCTGGCCGTGATCTCGACCTGCGCTGCGGGGTGCCACACCACGCTGCGCCGCCGGGACGGGCTGAAAATACCCGTGCGCCTGTGCCGTGAAAGCGTGAACTGGAACGGCACCCCCTACGAACTGCTCACCCTGCAGGACTGCCGGGAAGAAGAGGGCCTGCGTGAAGAAATCGAGATCAGCCGGCTGATCGTGCACGCGACCGACCGGGGCATCCTCTCGCTTGATCCGCACTGTCACATTACCCACGCCAACAGGGCCATCACCACGCTGCTTGGCGTGGAGGCGAACGCCCTGCACGGCGTGGCCTTCGGCGCGCTGCTGTCCGGCGGGGACAGTGACATAGAGACCCTGCGCCAGTTCCACCATCACCTCGCCCGGCGCACCGGGTTTGAACTGGACGTACGCACCCGTGGCCCGCGCGGCACGGAACTGCGCCTGCGCTGCGCGGTCACGCCGCATTATGGCACGGACGGCGCGCTGACCGACATCATCGTCATCCTGCATGACATTACGCAGGACCGGCAGTTGCGCGAACTCCAGCGCGATGTGGTCGAGGCACTGACGGACCAGTTCCCGCTGGATGAAATGCTGGACTTCATGTGCCGCCGCATCGAACTGATCGCGCCGGACTGCCTGGCCGTGGCCATGCTCAGCACCGGCGCCATCCTGCGGCCCGGCGGGCATGGCAGCATTCCCATGCCCATGCTTCACGCGCTGGAGGGGATGGAGGCCAGCACAACCGGCGGGGCCTGCGGCACGGCAATCGTCACGGCTGAAGAAGTGGTCGTGCCGGATTTCATGACCGAGACACGCTGGCCCGCCCTGCGCGAGATTGCCCTCCAGCACGGGCTGGGGGCGGAATGGACGGTGCCCATCATCCTGCGCAACGGGGATGTGGCGGGCAGCTTCTCGCTCTATTTCCGCAAGCCCGGCCTGCCCGATGCATGGCACCGGCGCATCGTCAGTGCCTGCACGCATCTGGCCATGCTTGCGATCGAGCAGCAGCGCAGCCGCGAATCCATCCTGCGCCTGTCCTATACCGACCGCCTGACCAGCCTGCCCAACCGCATGTGGCTCAACCGCCGCATGCAGGAACTGGACAACCGCATGGGCGCCAGCCCCATAAGCCTGCTGATCATCGACCTCGACCGCTTCCGCAAGATCGTGGAGGCACTTGGGCAGGGCCGCGCGGACCAGTTGCTGCTGGCGCTCGCGCACCGCCTGCGTGACAGCATCATGGGCCGTGACGTGCTGATCCGCACGGAAGGGGATGAATTCGTCATCCTGACGGAAGAAAACGCCGCCGATGTCACGCTGCTGGCCGAACGGACCATCCACCAGCTTGAAGAACCCTTCACCATTGACGGCATCCCGGTCAGCGTATCGGGCAGTATCGGCATCAGCACCCATGCTGATGGGCAGGATGTCGAGGAATCACTGCGTCAGGCCTATACCGCACTGGCGCAGGCCAAGAAGGCGGGGCGGGGGTGCTACCGCTTCTTCCACCCGTCCATGAGCGAACAGACCAATGACCACGTCATCCTTGCCTCCAACCTGCGCGAGGCGATTGCCGACCGGCGGCTTACCCTTGTCTATCAGCCGCAGGTAAACGTCGCCACGGGCGCGCTGCATGGGGTGGAGGCCCTGTCGCGATGGAATGACCCGGTTCTGGGCGCGGTGCCGCCGGGGCGGTTCATTCCCGTGGCGGAGGAAACCGGGCAGATCCGCGCACTGGGCGCATGGTCGCTGCGGATGGCGTGCGAACAGATGGCCAACTGGATCGCGCGCGGCGTTCCGGTGCCGACCGTATCGGTCAACCTGTCCGCCATCCAGTTCCAGGACCCTGAACTGGTGTCACAGCTTGCCACGGTCCTGCACCAGACCAACGTGCCGCCGGAACGGCTGATCGTGGAGCTGACCGAAACCACCATGATTGAAAACTTCGAGCAGACGATGACCACGGCGCTCGCCATCCGCAATCTGGGCATCGGGCTGTCAATGGATGATTTCGGCACGGGATATTCCAGCCTCGCCAACCTTGCCAGCCTGCCGCTGAGCGAAGTCAAGATCGACCGCAGCTTCATGAAGGGTTTCGGCAGTACCGGCAATGTCCGGCAGGTGGTGACCGCCATCATCCGCATCGGCCACACGCTGGGCATGACCGTAATTGCCGAGGGGGTGGAAGAACCCGACCAGTGCAACGAACTGCGCGCCATCGGCTGTGACGTGATACAGGGCTATTATTTCGCCCGCCCGATGGATACCGCTTCACTTGATACATGGCTCCGCCAGCGCCGGGCCGAGCCTGTCACCTGCCCGTAACCGGGCCGCGGGCTTCCTGCCCGCCCTTTCCCTTTCAACACGATACCAGAACTGGCCATGTCCGCGCGCCCTGCCCCCATTGCCGTGATCGGCAGCACGAATATTGATTTTGTCGTCCATGTCAGCCGCTTTCCGCACCCCGGTGAGACACTGCATGTCCGGACTTCCGCAACGGGGCTGGGGGGCAAGGGCGCCAATCAGGCCGTTGCCGTGGCCAAGCTGGGGCAGGCCGTGGAACTGGCGGGCTGGACCGGGCAGGACATGCTGGCCGACATGGCCCGCACCACACTATGCAAGGCCGGGGTTGGCACCCGCTGGCTGCTGACAGATGCACAAAGCGGTACCGGGCGTGCCTTCATCACCATAAACGAGGCAGGCCAGAACCAGATACTGGTTGATGGCGGGGCCAACATGGCGCACGGGGCAGAAGCGTGCCCCCAGCTTTCCCCCGTGCTGGCGGATGCCTCCATGGTGATGATGCAGATGGAAATGGACCCGGCTCTGCTGGTGGCGCTGGCCCGGCAGGCGCGTGAGCGGAACATTCCCGTCATGCTGGACCCCGCCCCCGTGCCCGCATCCGGCCTGCCCGACGCATTGTATGCGCTGGCCGACATCATCACCCCCAATGAAAATGAAACGCGCGACCTGACCGGCATCCTGCCCACGGACAGGGCCAGCGCCCTGCGTGCGGCCGAGATCCTGCACGCACGCGGCACCGGCACCGCCATCATCAAGCTGGGCGCGCGCGGCGTGGTCTATTCCACCATTCGCCCCACCGGTGGGGAAGATGCACAGGGGTTCATCCCCGCCTTTCCCGTGCGGGCCATTGATACGGTTGCGGCGGGGGACTGTTTCAATGCCGGGCTGGCCACGGCCCTTGCGCAGGGCCAGCCGCTGGGCATGGCCGTACGCCACGGCGCAGCCTGCGGCGCGCTGGCCACCACGCGGGCAGGTGCCGCGCAGGCTGCACCAGATGCGGCCGAGGTCGCGGCCCTGCTGGCAGGCGGGCAGGCATGACCCTGCACGCTGCCAACCCTGCATGCCCATGACCTTGCACGCTGGCGCGCAGGCAGTATAGTCCGTCATAACAAGTCAGCGGTCCCGTGCGAGCGGGCGAAAAAGGGAATACCGTAAACCCCGGCAGGGTGTGTTCACACCCGGGGGCGCAGTCGGTAACTGTACCCGCAACTGTAGGCGGAGAGTGCTTCATCCAGCGCTGCGACAGGCAGCAACCACTGGCTCCGGCCGGGAAGGTAGGAGAAGTGCCGTGACCCGCAAGTCAGGAGACCTGCCGCTGTCCTTCAACAATATCGCCGGGCGGGCATGACCGGAGATGGACACGAGACCATGGCCCCGACCAGCTAGCATCCCGTTCCCCCGCAATAACCCGGCTGCGGTACATGACCGCCGCCATATGCCGGCCCGGAACAGGTCGGCCCCATCCTGACGGGATGTTCCTGACTTCATGAAATCATTTACCCTTTCCCCCGCGCACCCGACGCTGGCGCGCCTCATGCTGCTTTCCTGCGCCCTGATGGCCGGAAACTTCGGGGGGAGCGCCCATGCGCAGGCGCCGCGCACCCAGCTTGCCGATGACCAGGCACGCCTTGGCAATTCCGGTCCCCTGATTGCACAGATCGACCCCACGACAGTGCGCGATTCAGTCCGCGCCAATGCCGACGCGGCAGCCGCCGCCAGCCCGGATGACGGCGACAGACTCGACACCAGCGGCAACCTGCTGGGGGACATGGGCGGCGCGCGGCCATGGCTGTACAAGCACGGCATCAGCTTCGACATTCAGGAAGTCGATGAACTGTGGGGCAACGGCACCGGCGGCTCCGCATCGGGCAATGACGGGGCGGCCGGTTCGGGCACCGGGCCAGCCTATGACGGCGTGACCATGCCCACCCTGACCGTCGATACCGAAAAGCTGTTCGGCCTGAAGGGCGGCCTGTTCAATGTCAGCGCGCTGCAGACACGCGGGCGCTCGATCTCGCAGGACCACCTGGCCAATTTCAACCCCGTCAGCGGGTTCGAGGCCGACCGGTCCACCCGCCTGTTCGAGCTGTGGTACCAGCAGTCCTTTCTTGGGGACAAGCTGGACGTGAAGATCGGCCAGCAGGACCTTGATACCGAATTCCTGATCAGCGATTACGCATCGCTCTACCTCAACGCCAATTTCGGCTGGCCCATGGCGCCATCGGTCAACCTGT
>NZ_QUWV01000032.1 GCF_003403295.1 Komagataeibacter melaceti
TACTTGTTGCGTGAACCTCAATGTGGCCAGTTCTACAGGTGTTCACTCCAAGCGTACGTAAAATACACTTTCGTGTCGTGATCCCTTCTCGGACCGGGCCTTGTCGAACAGCTCGAAGCCGTCGCGATAGGAACCGAAAATACCGGGCTGACCGCCGCCAACAATGACCTGCAACGGCTGGGTCAGCAGACGGTCCACCAAGTGGAATGCATCCCACGAAAAGGCTGCACCCGTGCTGACCACATTTAGTTTGTTGGGCGAACCGGGCTTCTGGCCACGGGGCGTCGTGTAATAATCGACAGCCTCAACAACATCCACATCCTTGATGTCGCAGGACGCAAGCTGCTTTTCCGACTGTGGGATGTAGCTTGTAATGGCGGCTGCAGTCCCATGTGCCTCAGCTGTGCGCTGGGCACAGATGCCTTCCATAGCCTTCAGGGCAGCATCTGGAGACAGATCCCCCTCGCGGCACAGACGACCATAATTGGCAGCGACAACAGTGCCAACGGCTTTGAAACGACGTTCTGTCATGGAGGCATTCGCGGCGTAGCCACCGCCACCACAGATGCCGAGCACGCCAATCCGGTTTCCGTCAACGAACCCTAGCGTTGTGAGGTAATCGGCCGCCGCGCGGAAATCCTCGACGCGCAAGGTCGGATCTTCCAGATAGCGTCCGGGACCGCCACTTGCGCCCTGGGTGGACGCATCGAAGGCAAGGCAGACATATCCGGCTTCCGCCAATCCCGCGGCATAAATGGCGGCAGTCTGTTCTTTGCAGGAGCTGATCGGGTGAGCCACCACAAGGGCTGGATATTTCAGGCTCTTATCAAAATCCTTCGGAAAATGCAGATCCCCCGCCATATCCCAGGTTCTGTTTTTGAAGGTCACGGTTTTCATTGTCATCGTTCCTTTCCGCTTCGAGCCTGAAACGCCCGACAGGAGGAAAGATGAAACAACTCTCCTTATAAGTTTAGATGGCTTGTTCCGCATTTAGTCATTAGCCATACTTCTGAATGATGAATGAGAATCTTCGCGATTTGAATGCTTTTGTCATCGTGGCAGCCGAGGGGAGCTTCACCCGGGCCGCCGCACGGCTCAGCGTGTCCCAGTCCGCGCTCAGCCAGATAGTCCGCAATTTGGAAGAACGCTTGGGAATCCGCCTGTTCAACCGTACGACGCGAAGCGTCTCTCCGACCGAGGCCGGAGAGCGGCTTCTGGCAGAGGTGGAACCGGCGCTTGCCCGGATTGAACGCGGACTGGAACAGCTTGGTACTTTGCGCGAGCGTCCGTCTGGTACGATCCGCATTTCAGCCGATGAATATGCGATCCGTAGAGTACTCTGGCCGGTTGTGGAGCGCTTTCTTGTTGACTATCCGGAGATCCATGTGGATCTCACAACCGATTACGGTCGGACTGACATCGTGCGCGAACGGTATGATGCCGGGGTCAGACGCGGCCAGCTAGTCTCGAAAGACATGATCGCATTGCGGATCGGACCGGATGTGCCGATGGCCGTCGTAGCCACGCCGACGTTTCTAAAGCAGCATGGGAGTCCACGAAACCCGCGTGATCTGGCCGAGTTTCCCTGCATCAATCTGCGGCTGCCGACACACGGCGAACTTTTCCCCTGGCAGTTCAGGAAAAGCGGCAAGGACATACGAATCACAACGTCTGGGCAACTTGTTCTGACCAGCCTTTTTCAGATACGCGAGGCCTGTCTGGGCGGGCTGGGGCTGGCCTGGCTGCCGCATGATCTTGTGGCTTCCCGAATTGCGACAGGAGAGCTGGTCGAGGTGCTCTCACAATGGCAAAAGGTTTTCGAGCCCTATCACCTTTACTATCCAAGCCGTCGCCAACACTCATCGGCGATGACTGCTTTCATCGCCGCATTGCAAGCTTCAGTACGGGAGTAGTGTCTGCTTTTGGGATATCCAACATTCACACGCATTGTCTGACACGAGGCGTCTGCCGCCTGTCCGCTTCACGTTTCTTGAGCGGACAGGCAGTTCAGGGGGGGGGAACGAACCCGCTGCGCGGGATTGGTGCGATGTGGAGGTCTGTCACCACGGCGTGAGCGATCTGTTTTATTTGGAACTGTCCTGATC
>NZ_QUWV01000033.1 GCF_003403295.1 Komagataeibacter melaceti
GACGATAATAGACCGGCGGCGGGGGCGGAGGCGGGCCATACCCGTCCACCATGGCCCCGCCGATCACACCGCCGACAAGGCCACCCACCAGCCCGCCGACCAGCGCGTCACCCCCGCCGCCACGACCATGGGCATGGGCCTGCGGCGCGACCGCCGCCAGCCCGGTCAGGACAACAATCCCCGCTGCGATCCGACCGATATTCTTCATTACCGTGTTCCTGCTCATGTCTCGATCCGGGGCCACTTCCGGCCCCGTGCGGACAGGTTAAACAGGACGGGCATGGCGATTTACGGGCAGGTGCCGCCCTTTTCATGCCACAAAGCGGCACGGGCCATCAGGGGTGTGCCGCGCGCAGTTCCTTCAGGCCCGAGGGGATGGCGAACACGTCTTCGCCCTGCGGGGCGCGGGTGACGGAGGATGCTTCCACCATGACCCTGCCATCACGGATCACCTCCAGCATCACGCCGTCATCGGTGTAGCAGATCTCGCTGGGGCGCTGGTCGGTGTCCTGTGTCTGCCACAGGTTGCATGTCGTTCCGGCCACGGTGGCGGTACCCGTGCGCAGCCAGTTGCCCTGCGCGCGCTGGCCCATCTGCACATTGGCTGCGCCCGGCGCGGGAATGACCGTGCGCACCTTCTGGTCGGCATTGACGACCGTAAGCGTGCCCGCGTGGTAATCGGTAATCATGTAGGTGCTGGCGTTGCCGGGATCGACGCGCTGCATCATCCGCCCGCTGGACCAGCGCATGCGCTGGGTCATGACCTCCCGCGTGTCATGGGGCGGGTAGATGGTGTACGTCACGTCCACATCATCCTGCGGGGTGACGTAGGGTGTCTGTGCATCCGGGGTGGCGGCGGGCGCGGGGCGCACGGTTCCCACCAGCAGGCAGGCCGCCAGCGCGGCGCAGGCGGGGGCATACGCAAATCGTGTCACTTCGTGTAGTCCTTCAGATCGGCTGCGGTCTTATCCGGCATTGTGGTCCGTGCTTTTTGAAGCAGGCGTCCGGGGCGCGCCGGGGGGCGGGGGCGGATCAATCTTGCGGTAATCGGCCGGGGGCTGGAACATGCTGTCGGGGATGGGACCGTAAACGACCTTCGTCGCTTCCAGCCGCCCGCGCAGCCCGTCACCATCCACGCCGATTTCCTGCAGCACCACGCCATCTTCGGTCACGCAGGCGGTGGCGCTGCCCTGGTCGGTGGTGACATCCCACTGCGTGCAGGCCACGCCCGCCACCATGCCGGTCCCCTTGCGCGCGAATGTCATGGACAGGTCGAGCAGGAACGGGTTGCGGATGCCGTAGCGGGCATCAAGCTGGCTGTACACCTTCTGGGTATTGATGATGATGGTGACCTGACGGCTCATGCGGTTGAGAATCGTCTCGCCCATGCCCTGCGGGCTGTCGATTCGCATAAGCCCGCCGTTATAGGCGAACCATGTGCGCACGGTCTTGGGTTCGGGCACGCCATCGGGCTGGACGTTGTAGTCCACCTGCACATCGCGCGTGGGGGTAAGTGGTGGGTGGATGGAGGGGGCATCCTGCGCCATGGCGGCACCACAGCCCGATGTCATGGCCACCATGGCCGCCATCATGCCCAACGGTCCCCTGCCCTTTCGTATCCGCTTGCGTTCGGGGCGGGCCGCTGCATGTCTCATCACGTTCTTCCTCATACCTGCCCGTACGGAACCCTGCATTGGCAGGGCTGTCAACCGCCCGTGCCGCCCACCGCGCGCAGGGCGCGGATCGCGCCCTCCAGTTCCGTCGCGCTGTCATTTCCAATCCACCGGGCTTCCCCCTCAACCGCGTGGCGAAGCAGGCGGAGGTACTGGCCTACCGGAATTTCGGTTCCCCCAAAACTGGCAAGATGCTCAGTGCCGAACTGCGTATCGAGCAAGGTAAAGCCCCCCAGGCGCAGCCGGGCCACCAGATGCACCAGCGCTACCTTGGACGCATCGCGCATGCGGCTGAACATGCTCTCGCCAAAAAAGGCCTGCCCGATCGCAACCCCGTACAGCCCGCCCACCAGCCTGCCCTCGTACCATGTTTCAACGCTGTGGGCGTGGCCCATGTCATGAAGCTGGCAGAACAGATCACGTATGCGTGGGCTGATCCATGTGTCCTCCCGCCCCGGCGCGGGTTCGGCGCAGCCATCCATCACGGCGGGAAAATCCCGGTCCGTCACCACGCTGAAGCGCGGGGAAAGCACGGTGCGCATGAGGCGGCGGGAGACATGGAACCCGTCCAGCGGCAGGATGCCGCGCATTTCCGGGCAGAACCATTCCAGTTCCTCGGACTGCGCATCGGGCGCCATGGGGAACAGGCCGCCCCTGTAGGCGGCCAGCATGAGTTCCGGCGTAAGGTGAACCGTCTCTTGACCCGTCATGTTCTTCGGATAACCCTTTCACATGCTTTTCAAGCCATGGCCGCCGTGCCATGGCCCCGTCTTACGGCAGGAGAGATCACCTTCCATGTCCCCCACCCGTCCCCGCCTGCTGCTGGTCCAGCGCCAGACCGGCCCTGTCATGCAACGCATCGAACAGAGCTTTAGCATAGCACCCGTACCAGACCACAGGCTGACCACGCGCGAACTGCTGGACATGGCGCGCGCGTTCCAGCCGCAGGCCATCATGACCGCCACCGGCCTGCCCCTGCGCGGTGATGACGTGGCCCAGTTGCCCGACTGCGTGAAGGTTGTCGCCACCGTAAGCGTCGGCACCGACCACCTGGACATTCCGGCGCTGCATGCCCGCGGCATCATCGTCACCAACACGCCTGATGTGCTGACCGAATGCAATGCTGACATGGCGATGCTGCTCATGCTGGCCGCCGCGCGACGCGCGGGGGAATACACCACCCTCATGCGCGCAGGGTGGGGGCGCGGGCTGGCCATGGACGAGATGCTGGGCACGCGCATAAGCGGCAAGCGCCTGGGCATTGTGGGCATGGGGCGCATCGGCCGGGCCGTAGCGCGGCGCGCGCGCGGGTTCGACATGAAGGTGATGTATTCCAACCGCCGCCGCCTGCCTGCCGACCAGGAAGCCGGTGCCACCTATTTCAGCACCCTGACCGACATGCTCCCGCACTGCGATATCCTGAGCCTGCACCTGCCCGCCAGCCCGGAGACGGACGGCATGATCAACGCGGACCTGCTGGGCCGCCTGCCGCGCGGGGCCATTTTCGTCAACGCGGCACGTGGCGCGCTGGTGGATGAGGATGCGCTGATCGACGCCCTGCGCAGCGGGCAGGTTGGCGCGGCGGGGCTGGATGTCTTCCGCAATGAACCCAATCCCGACCCGCGCTTTCTGGAACTGCCCAACGTGTTCCTGACCCCCCATGTGGGCAGCGCCACCGTCGAGACCCGGACCGACATGGGCATGCTGGCGGTCGATAATGTGGAAGCAGTGCTGGCAGGTCGCGCAGCCCTGACCCCCGTTGCCGCCTGAGCGGGCCGGAAAGGAGGAACGCCATGGGAGCGCCGGTCGTCTTCACGCTGTTCGCGCTGGCCACCCTTGTCCTGCAGGGTGTGGCCCCGCAGATGGATGGCGCATGGCGCACGCTGACGGGCTTTTACGTCACGTTCGCGCTTGGCGCGGTGCTGCTTGAATTCCTCGTCGCCCTCAGGCCCGCACGCGCCGTGCCGGGCGCGCGGGAAAAGGAACAGGAACCGGCTGGCAGGGATGGCTGATCCCTGCCCGGGTCCTGTCAGGCCTCGCTGGCCTGGGCTGCGGCGTGTGCCTTCAGGTCGGCCGCGGTGCGGCGGACTTCCGGCCCGTATTCACGCTCAAGCCGCCGGATGGTGAAATGCGCCTGCGCCACGGCCCGGTAATGCGACAGGAACGCGGCATTAAGCGAAGCCCCACACAGCGCCCCGGCCACCGGCATCATCTGCAACGCGAATTTGCGTGACAGGCCCAGCCCGTAATGGGTCGCGACCTCGCTGACCAGCATGATGACCGGGCGGCCACGTAGCATGGCGCGGGCCGAGAAATAGCCAAGCTCGCTATCTTCTCCCGGCCCGGTGGCCCGGCCACCGAACGGGAAGGCACGCAGGGCGAAAACTTCCAGGCAGGCGGCGCGTGCGTCTTCGCGTGAAAGGTCCTCGCCCTGTTCACGGGCAATGCGCGCGATCTCGCGCATGATGGTCAGCGTCGTGAAGCTCACATCGGCCACCAGCCCCGGCAGGCCGGTAAAGCCCCCCACCGCGCCCGATACGGTCACCGCCGCCTTGACGGCCGGGTCACGCCACGTAGACCCACCCGGCACGGCCGAGGCATCATGCGGGCGGTCCATGCCGATGACCGCGATGTTGAACGCGCGTGAGATGGCCGTCTCCGCCGTGGATTGCAGGCGCGCCTGCAGACCGGGGGCCAGCCCCAGCGTGCGCATGCCCAGCATGGCCGCCTGCCCCACAGCACCACCCATGAGGTCGGCAAGCCGCACCAGCACGCCGCGCCCCGTCTCGACCCGTTCCAGCGCCTGCTGGAGTTCGGTAATACACGCGCTGTCCAGCGTCAGCGGTGCCAGTTCGTTTGAGGAACCTGCACTCATTACAATGCCCTTCGCCTGATCTTCCGTAACAGTCCGGACCGGCCCGCGCGCACCCCGCCATGGCAGGGCGCACAGGGGGGCCGGTCACCACGCCCATGCGGCAGTTCCCACCGTTTCAGCACCATGATGGCGTTCTTGCAATGCGCATCACCATACCTTCTGGCATGAAACGCCAGCCACCATCAGCTGTTCCAGCCACCCATGCGGCACAGGTGCCGCCAGTGCGCATCCGAAACCGGCACGACGGAAAGCCGTGACTGACGGACCAGCGCCAGATCCTCCAGCGCGGGATCGGCCTTGATGGCCGCGAGCGTGACGGGGCGCGGCATGGGGCCGATGGCGCGCACATCCACGCACACCCACCGGCCATCATCCGCCGTGGGGTCGGGATAGGCCGCGCGCACGACCTCCACCACGCCCACGATCTCGCGCCCGACATTGGAGTGATAGAAGAAGGCGCGGTCGCCCACTTCCATCGCGGCAAGGTTCTTTTTCGCCTGGTGGTTGCGCACGCCGGTCCAGGGTTCCACATCGTTTGCAACCTGCTCGGACCATGAAAAGGCATCCGGCTCGGACTTGATCAGCCAGTAGGCCATGGGCGTCTTTTCACTCCACCCGCATGCAATCACGAAAAACTGAACGGAACGGACGGATCACCACGCTCTCGAACAGTTCCACCTTGGCGTACGGGTCTTCCGCGGCAAAGCCTTCGGCCGCGGCGCGATCGGCCACGTCAACCACCAGCAGGCTGCCGCAGGGGCGGTTTTCCGCGTCCAGCAGCGGGCCGCCATGCACCAGGTGCTGCTTCCAGCGCTCCAGATAGGCCAGATGGCGTTCACGCGTGGCCTTGCGGGTTTCAAGGCAGCCGGGTTTATCCGTACAGACAATGGCAAACAGCATGTTTTCTCCTCCTTGGGCGGGACCGTACCATGATGGGACAGGACTGGCCGTGTCTTTTTTAACGCGATAGTGTAGAGCAGCAAAACGCCAGCCCCCACCCGATTGCGGGTCATGGCCTGATTTTTCTCGACCGTTTTCATCGCAGGGACCGATGCCCCCCCGCACGGATGGATCAACCTTGAACGTAACGCAAAGCCTGACCGCACGAACCGGCAACCTTTTCCACCGCTATGCCAATCCGGGGCGTTTCCTGCGCATGGGCGCGCGGCTCCAGCCATGGCTGACATGGCCTGCACTGGTGCTGTCCATTATCGGGATTACGTGGGGGCTGTTCTTCTCCCCCGCCGACTGGCAGCAGGGCGACAGCGTGCGCATAATGTACGTGCATGTGCCAACCGCATGGCTGGCATCATCGGGCTACATGGGCATCGCCATCTGTTCCGTGCTCTCGCTGGTCTGGCGGCACCCGCTGGCGGACCTTGCTGCGGTCGAGATCGGGCCGGTGGGCGCTGCCATCACCGCCGTATGCCTCGCCACCGGCTCGCTATGGGGCAAGCCGATGTGGGGCACGTGGTGGGTGTGGGATGCGCGGCTGACATCGGTGCTGGTGCTGTTCTTCCTGTACCTGGGGCATATCGCGCTGATCCGCGCGTTTGACGAACCCCAGCGCGGCTACCGGGCCGCCGCCATACTGGGGCTGGCCGGTGCCATTGACCTGCCCATCATCAAATTCAGCGTGCAGTGGTGGAACACCCTGCACCAGCCCGACAGCATCACCGTTACCGGTGCGCCGACCATGTCCACCTCCATGCTGTGGCCGCTCGGGCTGACCACGCTGGGCTTCACGCTGGGCTTTGGCGCCATTGTCCTGGCCCGCCTGCGCGCCGCCGTGATGGAAAGCCGCATGCGCACGATCCTGGCCGCCAACCGGGGCCGCCAGTCCGCCCCCCAGCATAACAGTACCCCCTGATGACACATCTGCCCTATATCGTGGCCGCTTACGGCCTGACCATTGGCGTCGCCATGGTCCTGTCCATCAACGCCACGCTGCGGCTGCGGCAGGCGCGCAGGCGGCTGGCCGCCATCGAGCAGCCCGGCCGGACACGCCAGCCATCATGACCCGCAAGAGCCGACGCCTGTGGCTGGTGGTTGCGTGCATGATCGGGCTGGGGTCCGCCGCCGCCCTGACCCTCAGCGCCTTTTCATCGAACATCGTGTTCTTCATGGCGCCCTCGCAGGTGCAGGCCAAACCCCCGCCGGCTGACCGCACCATCCGCCTTGGCGGCATGGTGGTGGCGGGCAGCGTGCGGCGTGAAACGGTCAAGGACTCTCCTGTCGCCATTTTTGACGTGACCGACGGGCAGGCCGCCGTAACCGTGCGTTATGAGGGCATCCTGCCCGACCTGTTCCGTGAGGGGCAGAGCGTGGTCGCCGTGGGCACCGTCAACCGCGATGGCACGTTCCGCGCAAGCGAGGTTCTCGCCAAGCATGACGAGACCTACATGCCCAAGGAAGTGGCGGAGGAACTGCGCCGCAGCGGCAAGTGGGACCCCCGCTTCGGCAAGGCGCCGGACGCCGCAAGCTGGAACACCATGACCGCCTCGGACGCCGCGAAGAAAACGGCCACCCAGACACCTGACGGAAACTGACATCCGCAATGAACCCGGAACTAGGAAATTTTGCGCTGGCCCTGGCATGCTGCCTGGCCGCCGGACAGGCCATCCTGCCGCTGGTCGGCGCAAGCCGGCGTGACAGCAGGCTGATGGCGCTGGCCCCGGCGCTGGCGGTGGGGCAGATGCTGGCCCTGGCCACGGCGTTCGCCTGCCTGATCCATGCCGCCATCACCAACGATTTTTCGGTGCAGAACGTGGCCGCCAACAGCGCGGTCAGCAAGCCCCTGCTGTACAAGATCACCGGCGTATGGGGTAACCATGAAGGCTCGGTACTGCTGTGGGCGCTGATCCTGTCCGTATGCGGTGGGGCCGTGGCGCTGTTCGGGCGCAACCTGCCTTCCGCGCTGCAGGCGCGGGTCATTGCCGTGCTGGGTGGCGTGGCGGCGGGGTTTGAACTGTTTTGCCTGACCACATCCAACCCGTTCGCCCGTGTCTGGCCCGCGCCGCTGGATGGGCAGGGCATGAACCCGCTGCTGCAGGACCCCGGCCTCGCGTTCCACCCGCCCGTGCTCTACACCGGCTATGTCGGTTTTGCCGTGCCGTTCGCCTTCGCCATCGCCGCCCTGATCGAGGGGCGGGTGGATGCCGCATGGGGCCGCTGGGTACGCCCCTGGGCGGTCGCGGCATGGTGCTTCCTAACCTGTGGCATCGCCATGGGGTCGTGGTGGTCGTACTATGTGCTGGGCTGGGGTGGTTACTGGTTCTGGGACCCGGTGGAAAACGCCTCCCTCATCCCGTGGCTGACGGGCACAGCACTGGTGCATTCCGCCATCGTGGTGGAAAAGCGCGAGGCGCTGAAGATCTGGACCGTGCTGCTGGCCATCGGCACGTTTTCGTTTTCGCTTTCGGGCACCTTCCTGGTGCGTTCGGGCATCCTCAATTCCGTGCATGCCTTTGCCAACGATCCCGCGCGCGGCGTGTTCATACTGGGGCTGCTGGCGCTGGTGATTGGCGGGTCGCTGCTTCTGTTCGCCCTCCGCGCGCCCCAGCTCACTACCGGAGGGCTGTTCGCCCCCCTGTCGCGTGAGGGGCTGCTGGTGCTGAACAACATCCTGCTGTGTTCCATCTGCGCTGTGGTGCTGACGGGCACGATGTACCCGCCCTTCATGTCGCTTCTGTTTGGCAAGACCATCTCGGTCGGCAAGCCGTTCTTTGACGCCACGACCATTCCGCTGGCCATCCCGCTCATGGTGTTCATGGGGTTTGGCCCCATGGTGCCGTGGAAGCGTGCGCAGATGTGGCCGGTGCTGCGCCGCCTGTGGTGGGCTGCGTGCATATCCCTGCTGGCGCTGGTGCTCGCGACCTTCCGCATGCGTGAGATCCTGCCTGTGCTGGCAACCGCCGCGGCGGTCTGGGTCATCATGAGCAGCATGGCCGACATTATCGAGCGCCTGCGCCTGTTCCGCCAGCCGCTTGCGCAGAGCTGGCAGCGCGCCCGTGGCCTGCCGCGCGCGGTGTTTGGTGCGGCGATCGCCCATGCCGGTGTGGGCATTACCGTGCTGGGCATTGCCGGGATGTCACAGGCCGCGCACCGCATTGTCGAGGTGCATGTGGGCCAGAGCGAGATGCTGGCGGGCGATAGCTGGACCCTGACCGAGGTCCATCCCGCCGAGGGGCCGAATTACACCGCCCTGGTCGCCACCATCGAGGTCCGCCACAATGGCCGGCTGGTCACGACCCTCCACCCCTCCAAACGCACATTCGCCAGCCAGCACCAGACCACGACGGAAGTGGCGATTCATACCAACCTCATGGCCGACATCTATGGCGTGCTGGGCGACAAGCATGGCACCGACGCCGATCCGACCTACGTGCTGCGGCTGCATTACAACCCGCTGGCGCCGTGGATGTGGCTG
Organism: Komagataeibacter melaceti; assembly: GCF_003403295.1. GTDB lineage: Bacteria > Pseudomonadota > Alphaproteobacteria > Acetobacterales > Acetobacteraceae > Komagataeibacter > Komagataeibacter melaceti. The sequence goes on from NZ_QUWV01000033.1 coordinate 8,978, forward strand.
GGCGGGCTGATCATGGCGTTTGGTGGCGCGCTTTCCCTTTCCGACCGGCGGGTGCGCGTGGGCGCACCACGCCGGGCCAAGGCGTCTGACATGGCGGTGGCACGATGAGCAGCGAATCCCCTTCCTCCCCCACGCGGCGGCGCCTCCTCATGGCCGCGCCGCTGGTTGTCGCCGCCGGTGCGGGCGTCGGGTTCTGGCGCATGCTTTCGGGCATGTCGCACGGCTCGTTCGACCCGCATGACATCCATGCCCCGGTCCTGAACCGCCCGGTGCCAGATTTCTCGCTGCCCGACCAGGCCCCCGGAACCGGCTTTTCCGCGCAGGACCTGCGTGGGCTGAAAGCACCGGTGCTGGTCAACTATTTCGCATCATGGTGCATTCCCTGCGTGGCGGAGATGCCGGTACTGAACGGGCTGAAGGACCGCCTGCCCATCTGGGGCATTGCGTACAAGGACAAGCCCGAACATGCGCTGGGCTTCGTGCAGCGCGCGGGCAATCCCTACGCCCGCATCGCGGCTGACCGTGACGGGCTGACCGCGATTGACTGGGGGGTGTCGGGCGTGCCCGAAACCTTCCTGATCGGGCCGGGGGGCGTGATCCGCTGGCATACGGCCTCCCCCATTACCGAGGCCATGATTGCCGACACGATCCTGCCGCTGGCGGGCAGCCTGAAGTCATGAAGGCACTTTCCTTCCGCACCGGCATGATGGCGGCCCTGTTCTGCCTGCTGTTCGCCCCCATGGTGGCGATGGCGGTGGATGACCCTGCCGAGATGCTGCCCGACCCGGCGCAGGAACAGCGCGCCGAGGCGATTGGCGCCCAGTTGCGCTGCCTTGTGTGCCAGAACGAATCCATCGAGGACAGCAGCGCCGACCTGGCCCGTGACCTGCGCCACGTCGTGCGCGAACACGTGGCAAAGGGGGAAAGCGACCACCAGATCATGGACTGGATGGTCAGCCGCTACGGCAACTTCATCCGCCTGCGCCCGCCGCTTACGGCAGGCACGCTGCTGTTGTGGATCATGCCGGTACTGGCGCTGTGCATGGGCATAGGGGTGGCGTGGTGGCACCTGCGCAGGCCCCGCGCCGTGGCCCCGCCCCTGACGGACGAAGAACGCCGCCGCCTGTCCGACCTGACCCGAACACGCCGAGAGTGACATGATCTGGATTGGTATCTGCCTGCTTGGCGCGATTGCATTGCTGCCCGCCCTGTTCTGCCTGCGGCGCACGACCCTGCTGCGTGATGAACGTGAAACCGCGCTAGCGCTGCATCAGGCGCAGTTGGCGGAGCTTGAACGCGACCTGAATGAAGGCATGATCGCCGCGTCCGAACACGATAGCGCGCGGCTGGAAATCCAGCGCCGCCTGCTGGGCGTGGACAGCCTGCCTGCCCCCACAGCGCGCAGGACCACCTCCACCGGGGCCATCCTTGCCGCCCTGGTGGGTCTGCCCGTTGCCGCCGTTGCGCTGTACATGTGCGTGGGCCATCCCTCCCTGCCCGCGCAGCCGCTGGCCCCGCGCCTTGCGGCCATCAAGCAGGAAGACCACCGCAACGACGCGATTATCGAGCGCCTGCGCGAACAGTTAAAGCTGATCCCGCCGGGTGATCCCAGCCTGTTCCAGGGGTATGTGCTGCTGGGTCAGGCGGAAGCGGGCCGCGACCATTACGCCGCCGCCGCGCAGGCGTGGCGCAGCGCGATCGAACAGCGTTTTGACCCAGAAGTGGCCGCCCGTGCGGCGGAAGCGCAGATGATGGCCGAAGGCGGCCACATCTCACCCGAGACAGCGGACCTCTACCGCCGTGCACTGGACGCCGCCCCCGCCGATGCGCCATGGCGGATGACCGTGCAGCAGCGGATCGCGCAGTCCGAACATCAATAACCTGCTATCGGGCCGTCCCCGCGGCTTTTGGGCTTGCCTGGGCCTGCGGTACGGGCGGAAACTGGGGGCATGAGCACGGACAAGACTCCCACCCCCACACCTGCGGCCGACACCACACCGCAGGATGACGCCGCGGCCCGGGAAGCCGCATTGCTGAAACAGCCCGCCGAACCTGATGAGGTCGGCGGCCCCAAGGGACCGGAACCGACCCGCTACGGGGACTGGACGGTCAAGGGACGCTGCGTGGATTTCTGATCCCGCGGCACGGGCGTTCAGCCCAGTTCGTTCGGCAGCGGCCCGCGCCCGAAGGCAGTCTGCCGGGCGCGGTGGCCGGGCGGCGGCATGTTGCATGAAATCAGGTAGATCCCGGCAACAAAGACAAGCTGCGACAGGGAATTGAACCACAGCGCCAGTTCATATACCCGGTCCGCCGTAAGCGCCTGATAGAAGGCATAGACCGCAAACGGGATGGAAATGGGCCGCATGCCCGCCAGCATTACCCGCAACGGATTCTGGTAGCCACGCCGCACCATCCCGCGCAGGCGGTGGATGCCGATATAGAACACCACCTCGAAAAACCAGCCGAGCAGGTTGGTGACCACGTTACCCAGCGTCATGCCCTCCAGCACCAGCAGGGCGGAAATGGATGCCGCCGAAAGTACGATCGAACCGATCTGAAAACTCATGCCCACCTCCATGGCGGGCAGGCGCTCGGGCAGTGCATCGGCAAATGGCTGGAAAACCCGGTCCAGCAGCCAGGCATCGAACTGGTTGACGCGATCACCAAATGACATGACAGTTTCCAGCCTCTTCATATCCATCGTAGCGCATGGCCATGCCTTACCCGGCGCAGACTGCGGCGACAACCGCATCGGGGTAGGCACCGGCCATTCCGGCCAGCGCGGTATTGCTCAGCATAACGATACTCAGCCCCCGCGCACGGTCCACCGCCCATTGGTGCCCGTACACACCCCCCCACGTGAAACTGCCCGCGCATAGCGGCGTACCGGCAGCATCGGGGTCCATGATTACCGCGCCACCGTAACCGAAGCGGCGCCCGCGCGCCTGCGGTCCCATGTCCACATCGCCAATGGCGTTGCGCCCGAACAGCATGGCCGACGCGGGTGAGAGAATCCCCTCGCCTCCATTGCGCACGGCCTCAATGAACGTCAGGAACTCCCGTGCCGTGCCCACCATGCCTGCCCCGCCCGAAGGGTAGGAGGACGGGTTGAAAACCCGGTCGGGCGCAAAGCGGATTTCCCCCGTGCCGCCATCGGGCAGCAGCCGGGGCAGCACATATTCCGCCCCCATGCGCAACGGCACGGGCCGGGCATCGGCATAACAGGCGGCAAGGTTTTCCGGGTTCCTGACCTCAAAGCCGCTTTCCCGCCATCCCAGCGGCGTGCCGACATGCTGCTGCACGGCATCGGGCAGGGACAGGCCGGTCACCTTTTCAATAACGCCCCCCATCACATCCAGACCCAGCGAATAGCTCCACCCCTGCCCCGGCGGAAAGATCAGGCGGGTCGTGGCCAGACGGGCCAGGTTATCCGCAAGCGTCAGCCCCGGCTCCGCAATCCCGTCCGAGACCCCGGCGCGGGTATAGGGGTTGTCATCACGCTGCAGGGAAAAGCCGTATGTCAGCCCGCTGCTATGGGTCAGCAACTGGTGCAGCGTGATGTCACACGCCCCGCCATCGGGCAGGCCGGGCCGGAATTCCGGCAGGTAGCGGGTGACCGGTGCGTGCAGGTCCACAACACCTTCCTCAGCCAGTGCAAGGGCGACGGCAGTGACCACCGGCTTGGTCAGGGATGCCAGACGGAACACCGTATCGACCCGCATGGGCTGGCGGGATTCGCGGTCGGCCAGCCCGGCGGCTTCCGCCACCACAACGTCCCCATCCACCGCCACCAGCACCACGGCGCCAACCAGCCGCGACGTATCCACCGCCCGGTCCATGACCGCGCGCACCCGTTCACGCATGCGGGTCGTTTCCAGTGGAGCAGGAACCATGTTTCCATCCTTCATGCAAAAAACCTTGCAATGGCCCGACAGGCCCGAACTGGCCGCCACAGGCAAAGCGGCGTAGTCTCGGGGAATGATAGCACGCCTGTTTTCCAAGACATTATGCCTCTCCCTTCTTTTATGTGGCAGTTGCCTGGCTGCGGAGCCTCCGCAGCCAGCCACGCGCCCCGCGCCGCCGCTCCAGCGCGAGATGCCGTTGCAGGCCACCCTTCCCAACGGGTTGCGGGTCGTGATCGTGCCCGACCGGCTGGCCCCGGTAGTCAGCACGGAGATCAACTACCTTGCGGGTTCGGCCGCCGCACCCGCCGGCTTTCCCGGCACGGCGCATGCGCTGGAGCATATGATGTTCCGTGGCAGCCAGGGGCTGGACCGTGACCAGATGGCCGCCATCGGGGCCAGGCTGGGCGGCAGCTACAATGCCGACACCACGGAGAACGTGACGCAGTTCTTCTATACCGCCCCGGCGGAAAATCTTGACGTGCTGCTCCACATCGAGGCCCTGCGCATGAAGGGCCTGACGCTGGCGGCAGAAGACTGGGCGCATGAACGCGGCGCGATAGAGCAGGAAGTCTCACGCGACATGTCCAGCCCCGGGTATGTCTATCTGGCCCGGCTGCAATCCATCCTGTTTGCCGGTACGCCCTATGAGCATGATGCGCTGGGCACCCGTGCGTCGTTCGACCGGACCGATACGGCCCTGCTGCGCCGGTTCTACCGGGACTGGTATGCGCCCAATAACGCGATTCTGGTCATTACCGGCGCAGTGGACCCGACCGAAACGCTGGAAATGGTCCGCAATGCATTTGGTTCCATCCCATCACGCAGGCTGCCGCCCCGGCCCGAAATCCACCCCGGCCCCGTCCATGCGCAGACGCTGCGTTTCCCCACCGATTACCCGGTCGGGCTGGTTGCCATCGCCAGCCGCATGCCCGGCCAGAACGGCAGCGATTACGCGGCCGCGCGCATACTAGCCGATGTGCTGTCCAGCCAGCGTGGCGCGCTGTATGAACTGGTGCCGCAGGGGCGCGCCCTGCTTGCCAGCTTTGATTTCGTGACCAAGGCGGATGCAGGCATCGGCATCGCGCTTGCAGCCTTCCCCAAGGGCGGCTCCCCTGCCCCGTTACAGGCGCGCATGAAGGAAATCCTGCGCACGTTGCGTGAAAACGGCGTACCTGCCGATCTGGTCGAGGCCGCGAAGCGCAAGGAACTGGCCCAGCTTGGCTTTGCCGCCAACAGCATTTCCGGCCTGGCGGAAAGCTGGTCGGAAGCGCAGGCCATCATGGGCCTGCAATCCCCCGATGATGAAGCCGCTGCCTTTGCCGCCGTCACACCGGAGGATGTCAACCGCCTGGCCCGGCAGGTGCTTGACCCCCAGCAGTCCATAACCGCCATACTGACGCCACGCGATGGCGGCCACCCGGTTACGGAGAAGGGATTTGGCGGCTCGGAATCCTTTGCCAGCACGCCGGACCATCCGGTTACGCTGCCACAATGGGCCAATGACAGCCTGCTTGCGCTGCACCCGCCGCAACCAGCGGGCAAGCCTGCCTCCTTTACGCTGCCCAACGGCCTGCGGCTGATCGTGCGCCCTGCCTCGGTCAGTCATACCATCAACCTGTATGGTACGATCCGCCAGAATGAGGACATGCAGGAGCCGCCGGGCAAGGAAGGCATTGCCGATATTACCGATGAACTGTTCCGCTACGGCAGCACGTCCCATGACCGGATCGGGCTGCAGAAGGCGTTTGATGACATCGCAGCCACCGAAAGCGCCGGGGCGGATTTCAGCTTGAGCGTGCTGACACCCGATTTTGCCCGCGGGCTGGACCTGCTGGCGGAAAACGAACTGCATCCTGCCCTGCCCGAAGCCGCGTTCAAGGTTGTGCGGGCCAATACGGCGGCTTCCCTGTCGGGTCTGCTGCATTCACCCGATTACCTGTTCAGCCGCGCCGTGCAGGCCGCCGTCTCGCCCGCGGGTGATCCCTCGCTACGCCAGCCCGATCCCGCCCGGATCATGAAACTGACACTGGCGGACTGTCGGGCCTTCTGGGCGGCGGCTTACAGGCCTGACCTGACCACGATCGTCATTACCGGCGATATCACGCCCGATGCTGCCTATAATGCGATCAGCCACGCATTCGGTGCGTGGCGCGCCACCGGCCCGACCCCGGTGGTGGACCTGCCTCCGCGCCCTGACAGCCGCGCGCGGGTAACGCATGTGCCCGACCCGTCCAGCATGCAGGCCACCGTATCCCTGCCGGAAAGCCTTGGCCTGACGGTCGCCGATCCCGACCATTTCGCACTCAACATGGGTAACGAAATCCTAGGTTCCGGCTTTTCATCCCGGCTCTATCGCGACCTGCGGGTGCGCACCGGCTATGTCTATACCGTGCGCAGCCACCTGACATGGAAGCGCCACCGCAGCGCCTACAGCATCTCCTTCGGGGCCGATCCCGACAAGGTTGCCGCCGCGCGAACCGCTGCGGTGCATGACATCATGGCGATGCAGGCCCAGCCGGTCAGTGAGGATGAACTGGCCATGGCGCGCGCGGGCATGCTGCGCAGCCTTGCCCTGCAGTCCGCCAGTCTGGATACGATAGCGGCGGGCTACCTGCATTTCAGTGACCTGGACCTGCCGCTGAACCAGAACGACATCGCGGCACAGGCCTATTACACCATGGACGCCACGACGATACGTGACGCCATGCGCAAATGGATACGCCCCGCCGATCTGGCGCAGATTATCAAGGGACCGCCGGAAACACCCTAGAATCAGGATCTATTAATCTATTGGATTGGCGATAATTCGTGATTCACAGGCACTCGCGGAAAATGTGCCTGTGAGTAACGTGTTTTTTCTATCTGAGATCCAGATGAAGCGGATCGCAACATATTTTCATCTGGCTCACGGAGTGCTGCGTATGGACGATCGCTACATGCTCAGTAAGTTCATATATCCGTTCCCACGGAACGTCATTCAGAGCATGGATTCAAGACAATAAAAAGTTGTCTATGCTCTTTTTTGTATTCGCTTTAAAATTCAATCTATAAAAATTTTACAGGATCTAAAATGAAGACAGCCATCCTTAACGGAAAATTAATCAGTGCATCAGATGCAATAGAATATAGAAACAGAACAGGCATTAAAGGATATGTGTATTCATGCCATGAATGTAATACACCAGCCAGATTGCACAAAGACAGTGATGATGACGGTCACTTTGAACATAAAGACAGGATTTCTACCTGTTCTCTCTGCCATGTTGTCGGTTAATAATGAACACTTGAGAAGTTAATCACTAAATAGATAACTCAACAACCATATATTCCTGGTTTTTATTAACCACTTTCTTTCACGGAAGGTGGCATTCTCTTAGGTTAACCATCCTTGATGGGAGAGCCATTTAGGGTCTAGTTGCCTTACCTCGGGCCTGTGTCTGGCAGACGACAGGTGTCATATGCCACTCTGATGGTTCCTACAGAAATAGGGGACAGTACTTATCCTGCCCCTTCAGCCATAAAAAAAGGGGGCAATGCATTTCTGCATTGCCCCCTTTTTAACAGGACTTCCAGCCCGCCTGCGCAGGCTGGAGTTCCGGCTGGATCAGCCCTCGGCGTTACGGCGACGGATCGCGGCACCCAGGATGTCACCCAGCGACGCACCGCTATCGGACGAGCCGTAGTCGGAGATCGCCTGCTTGTCTTCCTCGACCTCACGGCCACGGATGGTCAGGGCCAGCTTGCGCGCGGCGCGATCAACCGAGACGATCTTCGCATCGACGCGCTCACCAATGGCGAAACGCTCCGGACGCTGGTCGGCCTTGTCACGAGCCAGTTCCGCACGGCGGATGAAGCCGGTCAGGACGTCGTCAACCTTCACCTCGATGCCGTTCGACTGAACAGCGGTGACGATGCAGGTCACAACCGCGCCCTTCTGCACCTTGCTCAGGGTGTCAGCAGCAGGGTCTTCCTGAAGCTGCTTGATACCGAGCGAGATGCGCTCCTTCTCCACGTCCACATCCAGAACCTTGGCCTTCACGACCTGGCCCTTCTCGTAGTGGCTCATGGCGACTTCGCCCGGCTCGTCCCAGGACAGGTCGGACATGTGGACCATGCCGTCGATGTCCGCGGACAGGCCGATGAACAGGCCGAACTCGGTGATGTTGCGGATCTCGCCTTCCACCACGGAACCAACCTTGTGTTCCTCGGCGAACTGCTCCCACGGGTTGCGCTGCACCTGCTTCAGGCCCAGCGAGATGCGGCGCTTCGCGCTGTCCACATCCAGGACCATCACATCGACTTCCTGCGAAGTGGCGACGATCTTGCCCGGATGGACGTTCTTCTTCGTCCAGGACATTTCGGAAACGTGCACCAGACCCTCGACGCCCGGCTCCAGTTCCACGAACGCACCGTAGTCGGTGATGTTCGTGACGCGGCCGGAATAGCGGGCACCCGGCGGGTACTTGATCGCCACGTTCTCCCACGGGTCAGCCTCAAGCTGCTTCATGCCCAGCGAGATGCGCTGCGTATCGGGGTTGAAGCGGATGACCTGCACGCGGACCGGCTGGCCGATCTGGAGCGCTTCGGAGGGGTGGTTGATGCGCTTCCATGCGATGTCGGTCACATGCAGCAGGCCATCGACGCCGCCCAGGTCCACGAACGCACCGTAATCGGTGATGTTCTTGACCACGCCGTCGAGGATCATGCCTTCCTTCAGGCCCTGGATCAGCTCGCTGCGCTGTTCCGCACGGGTCTCTTCCAGCACGGCGCGACGCGAAACGACAATGTTGCCACGCGCACGGTCCATCTTCAGGATCTGGAACGGCTGCGGCACACCCATCAGCGGGGTCACGTCACGCACGGGGCGGATATCGACCTGGCTGCCGGGCAGGAAGGCCATCGCGCCGCCCAGATCAACGGTGAAGCCACCCTTGACGCGGCCATAGATCGTGCCGTTGACGCGCTGGTTGCCTTCGAACGCCTTTTCAAGGTTCGACCAGGCTTCCTCGCGACGCGCCTTCTCGCGCGACAGGACGATGGAACCGTCACGGTCTTCGTACCGTTCGACGAACAGTTCGATAACGTCACCCGGCTTGACATCGGGTGCGACGCCCGGCGGGCCGAATTCCTTCAGGGCGACGCGCCCTTCGCTTTTCAGGCCGACATCGACGATCGCGTATTCATCCGTCAGGCGGACAACGCGACCGGTGACGACGGAACCGTCAAATGCGGAATCCCGACCGAGAGTTTCCTCAAGAAGGGAGGCAAAGTCCTCGCCACCCTTGTAATCGGCGACGGGCTGTGTTGTGGCTGAAGCCATGGGCTACTCGTAAATCCTGTAACCACATTCCACCCGTGGTGAAAATGTGGACAATCCTGCGCCCCCGTTCACCCCGCACATGCAGGACCATGGGAACGGCTTGCCCCGCGTAAACGCCACGACACGGTCGTGGCTCGCCAGACGGGCCGGTTATTGGTGCCATGCCCCACGGGCATGCTAGATGCCGGGGCATATACCGTTGTGCACAGACACCCTAGGGGTGGCGTGTGTCAATAAAAACCATGACCGTGGGGGATAGTTCCCGCACAAAAGCGCGCTAGCGCGTCATACGGGCAACGATACGCAGGGCTTCGGCCAGCACCTCATCGGCGCTGAGGCTGTCGGTCTCGATCCGCACGGCATCCGGCGCTACGCGCAGGGGGGCGACGCTGCGGCTGGAGTCCGCCGCATCGCGCGCGACGATCTCACGCTCCACGCGGCTGATCTGCTCTTCACGGTCAGGAACGCCGGGATCGGTGGCAAGCTGCTCCCACCGCCGTTCGGCCCGGGTGCGGGGGGATGCGGTGATGAACAGCTTGACCGAGGCATCGGGGAAGATGACCGTGCCGATGTCACGCCCGTCCAGCACCGCGCCATGCACCCCGGCAAAGCGGCGCTGCAGGTCAACCAGCGCGCGCCGCACGGCAGGCTGGGCGGCGACAAGGCTGGCCGCGCGGTCCACTTCGGGCACGCGCAGGTCCGTGCGGCGCAGGTCCTCCAGCCCGACGGTCGCGGCGAATGTCTCCGCCGGGGCGTGTTCGGGGTCGAGTCCCGCGTCGATCATCCGCCGCCCGGTCGCGCGATAGAGCAGCCCGGTATCCAGATATGGCAGGTCCAGCGCCGCCGCCAGCCGCTTGGCCAGCGTGCCCTTGCCTGCCGCGGCAGGGCCGTCAACCGCGATGACCAGCCGCCGCGTCATGCCGCAAGCCCTGCGCCGATGCTGTTCATGAGCGTGATGAAACCGGGGAAGCTGGTGTCAATGAACGCGGTATCATCCACCGAAACCGGCTTGCGTGCTGCAAGGCCCATCACGATCGCGCTCATGGCCAGCCGGTGGTCCATGCGGGTCTGGACCAGACCGCCACCGGGAATCGCCCCGCCGGTGCCGTGCACGATCATGTCATCACCCACCACCTCGACACGCACGCCATTGGCTTCCAGCAGGGCCACGGTGGCAGACAGGCGGTCGCTTTCCTTCACCCGCAGTTCTTCCAACCCACGGAAGCGCGACTGCCCCGTGGCATGCGCCGCCGCAACCGCAAGGACGGGATATTCATCAATCATGGAGGGCGCGCGCGTGGCCGGAACATCCACGCCATGCAGCGCGCAGGCGGTAGCGGTGATGTCGCCTACCGGTTCGCCGCCTTCCACGCATTCGTTCGTGATGACCAGATCGGCCCCCATCTCACGTAGCGAGGTGAACAGCCCGGTACGCAGCGGGTTGAGGCCCACGCCACGCACGCTCACCTTCGAGCCGGGAACCAGTAGGGCCGCGACCAGAATGAACGCGGCCGAAGACGGATCGCCCGGCACCACGATGTCACACGCCAGCAGATCGGGACGGCCCTGCAGCGTGATGACCCGGCCACCCGCGCCAAGCGGTTCCACATGCACGCTGGCACCGAAATGGCGCAGCATGTTTTCCGTATGGTCACGAGTCGCAACCGGCTCTTCCACCCGTGTCTCGCCCACGGCGTTCAGCCCTGCCAGCAGCACCGCCGACTTGACCTGTGCCGAGGCCACCGGCAGCCGGTACGACAGCGGTGGCGGGTTGGCGTTCCCCGCGATGGCCAGCGGCAGGCGCCCGCCCTGACGCGACAGGAACGTGGCCCCGGTTGCCGCCAGCGGGTCCATCACGCGCTTCATCGGGCGGCCGCGCAGGCTGGCGTCGCCCGTCATGACGGACGTGAAGCCATGGCTGGCCAGAATGCCCGACAGCAGGCGCGCCGCCGTGCCGGAATTGCCCATGTCCAGCACATCCGCCGGTTCGCTCAGGCCATCCAGCCCACAGCCCACCACGGTCCAGTTCCCTGCGCCATTGCGGGTGATGGTCGCGCCCAGCGCACGCATGGCGTCGGCCGTGCGCAGCACGTCCTCGCCTTCCAGCAGGCCGGTGATCTGCGTGGTCCCGCGTGCAAGGGCCGCAAACATCAGCGAGCGATGGCTGATCGACTTGTCACCAGGCACGTGGATCGAACCGGACAGGGGCGCGCGCGGGGCATGGACCGTCAGCGCACGGACGGAAGATTGGACATGATCGGTTTTCATAACGCATCCAATTCCGTATTCCGGGTGGCAAAGTCAATCTCGGATCGGCATGATTATGGCACCGGCGCGAACCCGGTGTTTGACATTATACGCGCAAACTGGCATGGGGCTGCGCCTTTTGCCACGTCCCGCTATTGTGGCTTCATTCATCATTATAACAGGATCGACAGGTTCAAGATGGCTCAGCCCAACCTCGGCACCAAGCGTGTCTGTGTCTCCTGCAGCGCCCGTTTCTACGATCTCAACCGGAATCCGGCTGTCTGCCCCAAATGCGGTACGGAACAGCCCGTTGAGGCGCCCCGCGTGCGCCGCCCGGTGGAAGCTGCCCCCGAATCCAAGCCCAAGACGACTGGCGATGCGCTGGACAACGATGTCGATGTCGATCTGGACACCGATGAGGACGATGCCGCCGATGACGTCCTGGCCGATGACGCGGGCCTCGATGATGATGACGACGATGATGATGACATCAGCAGCGCCGACATCGACGTGAAGACCGACAAGGACGATCACGACAACTGATGCGCCCGGCCCGGCTTCGTGCCGGGCCACCTGCATCAGGCCGCGGGATTGCGGCGTTCGATCTCGACGCCGACCGATTCGGCATCGTCAAAGATATCGAGTTTCTCGACCCTGACGCGGGTCACGCGAATCCGCCGCTCCGCCAGTACGGCGGCGGCGATTCGCTCGGCCAGCGTTTCCACCAGCCCGACATGGCCCTGTGCCACCAGTTCACGGACCAGCAGCACGACACGTTCGTACGAGACCGTGCGCGCAAGCTCATCCGCCCCCACCTCCTGCGTCAGGTCATCCGGCACGCCAAACGCGACATTGACACGGATGCGCTGCGTCACCCCCTGCTCATGCGCAAAGACGCCAATGCGGGCATCCAGCACCATGTTGCGCACGAACAGGCAGCGTAGCGGCACGGGGTCGTTCCAGGGCGGGAGCATGAACATGGCGGTTCCGGTGGTTGGGGGTCAGGCTGGCGCGCCTGCGGGGCTCCACTGCATATGCTGGCCGCCATCAAGGGCGAGCATCTGCCCGGTTACCGAAGGCAGGCAGACTAGCGACAGCGCGGCGCGCGCGATTTCATCAGGCGTGGCAACATGGCCGAGCGGCACGGACGCGCATTGCCGCGCGAACTGCTCCGCCGTTTGCCTGGGTGTGGGCAGGACCGGGCCGGGGCCGATCGCGTTCACCCGGATATTACGCGGGGCCAATGCCAGCGCCATGGTCTGGGTCAGGGTCCATAGCGCGGCCTTGGACACGGTATAGCTGACAAAATGCGGGGTCAGTGACCATACCCGCTCATCCAGCATGTTCAGCACCATGCCTGCCGCCTGTGGCGGAAGCTGGCGGGCAAAATCCTGCATCAGTACAAAGGGCGCGCGGGTATTGGGTTCCATGTGGGCATCCCACCCCGCCCGCGTGGCGCTGTCCCATTCATCACGCCGGAACAGGCTGGCATTGTTCACCAGCACACCCACCGGCCCCATAGTTTCGGTCACCGATGGCATGAGCGCGCAGGTTGCCTGTTCATGCGACAGGTCGGCCTGAAACAGCTCCGCCCTGCGGCCAAGCCCACGGATTTCCGCCGCCGTGTCCCCGGCGGCAGGGGCGGAATTATTGTAATGGAGGGCGATGTCAAAGCCCGCCCGGGCCAGTTCCAGCGCAATGGCGCGGCCCAGACGCGCGGCCCCGCCTGTAACCAGCGCCACGCGCGGCATCCCGGCGGGCACAGGCCATGCCATGGCCGCCATCATGCGGGCCTGCGGGCCATGATGGCGGCGGCAAGGGTGCCGTCATCCAGCACATCCAGCGCACCGCCCACGGGCACGCCCTGCCCCACGCGGCTGACCTGCACGTCAAAACGCGCCAGCCGCTCGTGCAGCCAGTGCATGGTGGTTGCACCCTCCACCGTGGTGCCCAGCGCAAGGATCACCTCACGCACGCCCCCCGCCGCAATGCGGTCGAACAGGGACTGCACGTTCAGGTCATCCGGCCCGATGCCGGACAGGGCAGACAATGTCCCGCCCAGCACCTGATAGACCCCGCGATGCACGCCCGCGCGCTCCAGCGCCCACAGGTCGCCCACGTTTTCCACCACGCAGACCAGCCCGTGGTCACGGGCTGGATCGGCACAGATGGCGCAGGGATCGGTCGTGTCCAGATTACCGCAGGCCGAGCAGGTGCGGACGGCACGCGCCGCCTGTTCCATCGCCTCGGCCAGCGGCAGCATGCGCGCATGGGGCTGGCGCAGCAGGGCCAGCGCCGCACGGCGGGCCGAACGTGGCCCCAGCCCCGGCAGGCGGGCCAGCAGGGTCACCAGCCGGTCAATTTCACCCCTGCCGCTCATTCAGCCCCCCAGTGCACAGGATCAGAACGGGAATTTCATCCCGCCGGGCAGGCTCAAGCCGCCGGTGACCTTTTTCATTTCCTCGCTGGCGGTGGTGTCCAGCTTCTTGCGCGCATCGGCGCTGGCGGCAAGGATCAGGTCCTGCAGCATTTCCATTTCCGCCGGATCGGCCAGCTTGGGGTCAATCCTGATCGCCTTCATGTCGCCCTTGCCGTTCATGGTGATGGTGACCATGCCCGCGCCCGCGCTGCCTTCGATCGTCATGGCTTCAAGCTTGGCCTGCATTTCTTCCATGCGGGCCTGCATCTGGGTGGCCTGCTTCATCAGGCCGGCAAGATTTTTCATGTTCCGTGTTTCTCCTCAGGCAAAATCGTCGGTATCCAGATCATCCTCATCAACCAGATCGGCATCGAGGGGCGCGAATTCGAGATCCGGGGCCAATGTCTGGCCTGCCATTTCTTCAGGCGGCAGGCCGTAATCATCAAGCGCATGGTCCGTAACCTCCCCCAGCCGGGCGGTGGGAAAGACCTGCATCACCGCCTGCACCAGCGGGTGCGCGGCGGCGGCGGCACGGTGGAGCTGGATGATCTCCGCCCCCTGCTCGGCCAGCGTCGGTTCTCCTTCCGCTTCCGACAGGCGGACCTGCCATGCGGGGTCACCCGTGCCATCACGCAGCACGCTTTCCAGCCGCCGGGCCAGGCCGGGCAGGCTGTTGCGTTCCACGCGAATCTCGATCAGGGGCGGCGCGAAGGCAACCAGATGCGTGGCATGGCGCAGGTGCCCGTGCAGCATGGCGTCACGACCGGATACAAACGCCACGGTTTCGCGCCATGTGCGCGGCGGCGCGGGCGGCTGGGGTTCTGGTTCCGGTTCGGGCGCAACCTGCGGTTCGGCCCGCGGCACATCCGCCACCCGCACGCCGCCATTGGCCACCATGCGGATGGACTGCCCACCATCCCCGCCACCGCCAGAGGGCATGGCGGATGCAGATACCCCGTTGCCCTGCACGCCTGTCCCACCCGGAACGGATGCAGGCAGGGGCGTGGCCGGTGCGTCATGGCCCATGACCTTGCGCACCAGATCGCCCGGCGGCGGCAGATCCGCCACGTAGCACAGGCGGATCAGGATCATTTCCGCCGCCTGCCTGCGGTCGGGCGCCTGTTCGACTTCCGCCAGCCCCTTGAGCAGCATCTGCCATGTCCGCCCCAGCACCGGCACGGGCACGCGCTCGGCCAGTGCCGCGCCACGCTGGCGCTCGGCTTCCGGCAGTTCGGGGTTGTCACGCAGGGCCGGAATCGCCTTGATGCGTGAGACGGTATGCACCAGTTCAAGCACATCACCCAGCAACACGCCCAGATCGCCACCGCGCTCGTACACATCGGTGGTGATGGCCAGCGCGCGGTCAGGCTTGCCCTCCAGCACGGCGTCCAGCAGGTCGAATACCAGCCCGCGATCGGCCAGCCCCAGCATGTCGGCCACCAGATCCATGCCGATGGGAGCGTCATCGGTGCCGCCTTCCCCATCCAGCGTGCCCTGCGCTATGGCCTGATCCAGCAACGACAGCCCATCACGCACCGAGCCGTCCGCCGCGCGTGCGATAAGCGACAGCGCATCGGGGCTGAAGCGGACATGCTCGGCCTGCGCGATCCGGTCGAAATGCGCGGCCAGCATGGCCTGCGGCACCCGGCGCAGGGCGAATGTCTGGCACCGTGACAGGACCGTCACCGGCACCTTGCGCAGTTCGGTGGTGGCGAAAATGAAGGTGACCTGAGCGGGCGGCTCTTCCAGCGTCTTGAGCAGCGCGTTGAACGCATTGCGCGAGAGCATGTGGACCTCATCAATGATGAAGACCTTCATGCGCCCCTGCATCGGGCGGAAGCGCGTCGCCTCGATGATTTCGCGCACATCGTCCACGCCGGTGCGGGAGGCGGCGTCCATTTCCAGCACATCGGGGTGCCGGTCGGCCAGTATGGCCACGCAGTTGGGGCACACCCCGCACGGATCGGCCGTGGGGCCGCCATTGCCATCAGGGCCGGTGCAGTTGAGCGCGCGCGCGATGATGCGCGCCGTGGTGGTCTTGCCCACCCCGCGCACGCCAGTCAGCATGAAGGCATGCGCGACCCGGCCCAGCGCAAAGGCGTTGCGCAGGATACGGACGGTGGTTTCCTGGCCGATCAGGTCATTGAATGTGGTGGGGCGGTATTTGCGGGCCAGCACACGGTAGGGCGTGGCGGTGGCGGCGGCCACGGATGGCTGCGGTGCGTCACCAAACAGGCCGGGGCCATCTGCGGGCGGCGCAGGCAGCCCGGCCTCCTCGGAACGATCCTGATCCGACGGGACGGTCATTGATGCATCCGGGCTGGAGAAGTGGCCATCGCGCCATGCGCGACAGCGACACGGAAACTGTCAGGTGGAAGACCGGCCATAACCCGGACGAAACTCACTATGGCTGCTTCCTTCCGGACCTGACCAGGTTAGCAAGGTATCCGTCTACAACCGATCTCCCGAGCGGGTTCTAACACATACCCCCGCCCCATGCACAAGGGGGCCGGACAAAAAATCGCATCCGCCACCGGATACGGCCTGAAAAGCGCGGTCCGCTCCAGCCCTGCCTACTGCCCCACCGCCGCGCCGGACTGGTGGCGCATGTCCGCCCCGCCATAATAGCGCATGGTGCTGGCCTGCCCGATACGCGGGCCACCGGCCAGGATGCTTTCAGCCAGCCCCCAGGGGGCGTGTTCCTTTATGGTGTATCCCTCACGCGTGAGCCTGCGCGTGACGGCGGGCGAGAGCGCGCCGCGTTCCACCTCCACCACATCGGGCTGCCACTGTTCATGGATGCGGGGCAGGTCAACGGCCTGCTGCACGTCCAGCCCGTAATCGACCACGCCCGTCAGCACGGACAGGATGATGGTGGGGATACGCGACCCGCCCGGGCTACCCAGCACCATGACCGGCTGCCCCGCGCGTGAGACGATGGTGGGCGCCATGGAGGAAAGGGGCGTCTTGCCCGGCGCGATCGCGTTGGCCGTGCTGCCGACGATGCCGAACATGTTGGGCGCGCCGGGACGGGTGGAGAAATCGTCCATCTCGTCATTCATCACGATGCCGGTGCGCCCCGCCACCACGCCCGCCCCGAACCAGCCATTGAGCGTATAGGTCACGGCCACGGCCATGCCGTTTCTGTCCGCGATGGAATAATGGGTCGTCTCCTCCTTTTCCGGGCCGGGCGCACCAGCGCGCAGGCTGGCGGAGGGGAGTGCACGATCAAGGGGCAGGTAGCGCCGGATCTCACGCGCATAGGCGGGATCGTTCAGGTGCTGCACCGGGTTGCTGACAAAATCCGGGTCACCCAGCGCCTGCCGGTCGGCATAGGCATGGCGCATGGCCTCGAGCATGCGCTGCACGCCGGGGGCCGTATGCAGGCCAAGGGCATGCATGTCGTAGCCGGACAGGATATTCAGCATCTCACACAGCGCGATGCCGCCCCCGCTGGGTGGCGGGGCGGTATCAATATGATAGCCGCGATAGTCACATGCCAGCGGCGTCATGACGCGCGTATGGTAGGCGCCAAGGTCCCGCCG
Organism: Komagataeibacter melaceti; assembly: GCF_003403295.1. Taxonomy (GTDB): domain Bacteria; phylum Pseudomonadota; class Alphaproteobacteria; order Acetobacterales; family Acetobacteraceae; genus Komagataeibacter; species Komagataeibacter melaceti. The sequence continues at coordinate 26,414 of NZ_QUWV01000033.1, forward strand.
GGTCAGGATGCCACCCCGCCTGGCGCTGGTCCTGACGATTTCACGCGCAATGGGGCCGCTATAGAAAGCGCGGGCGCCATGGCGGGAAATCCGCTCCAGCGTGCGGGCCAGATCAGCCTGCACCAGCCGCTCCCCCGCCATGAGGGGCGAGCCGTCAGGGTGCAGGAAAATCCTGCGTGCGTAGGGGTCCTTCGCAAAGGTTTCGGTAGAAGTATGGAGCAGGTCAACGTCACTCTGCTTCAGGACAAAACCGTCGCGCGCCAGTGCGATGGCCGGTGCCATGACCGTCGCACGCGGCAGGCTGCCATAGCGGTCATGCACCTGCTCTATCCCCGCCACGGTGCCGGGAACGGCCACGGCCCGCCACCCGGTGACGGAGGCCCCGGCCTCGACATTGCCCGCCGCATCCTGGTACATGGTGGGCGTGGCCGCGCCCGGCGCATGTTCACGGAAATCCACAAAACTCACATGCCCGTCCGGCGTGCGCAGCGTCATGAAGCCACCGCCGCCGATATTGCCTGCGGCCGGATAGACCACCGCCAGCGCATAGGCGACGGCTGCCGCCGCATCCACCGCATTGCCACCCCGCGCCAGCATATCCGCCCCCACGCGGGAGGCGATATCCTGCGCGCTGACCACCATGCCGTTGCGCCCCGGAACCGGGGCCAGCGCCACGGCCTGACCCGTGCGGGTCGTCTCGAACGCGAGCGGGTCGGTCGTGGTGGTCTGGGCCTGCGCGCCCACCGGCAGGCTCAGGCCCAGAAGCGCAAGAAAGGCCACGCGGCAACGCAGCGCACAGGCAAAAGGCATGGAGGCTCCCGTTCCTGCTGGTCTTATGCCACCGGCGGATAAGGCGGGCAGGTGTAGCCCGCGGGCGAAAGGGTGAAGACCTCGCACCCGTCTTCCGTAACACCCAGCATGTGCTCGAACTGGGCGGAGAGCGAACGGTCGCGCGTAACCGCTGTCCAGCCATCATCAAGGATCTTCACATCGGGCCGCCCGATATTGAGCATGGGCTCGATGGTGAAGAACATGCCTGGACGCAGCACCAGCCCCTCACCGGGGCGACCGTAATGCAGCACGTTGGGCGGCGCGTGGAAGGTGCGGCCGATTCCATGGCCACAGAAATCCCGCACCACCGAAAAACGGCGCGCTTCGGCATAGGTCTGGATCACGTGCCCGATATCACCCAGCGTGACACCCGGCCGCACGGCCTCGATGGACAGCATGAGGGCCTTGTACGTCGCCTCGATCAGCTTCTGCGCCTTGATGGAGACATTGCCGACCGTGTACATGCGGCTGGTATCGCCGTACCAGCCATCAAGGATGACGGTTACGTCGATATTGAGGATGTCACCATCCTTCAGCGCCCGATCACCCGGAATGCCATGGCAGACCACATGGTTGATCGAGATACAGCTTGAAGCCGGATAGCCCCGGTACCCCAGCGTTGCGGGAACCGCGCCATTGGCCACCATGTAGTCATGGATCAGCCTGTCGAGTTCACCCGTGGTCACCCCTTCACGCACGTGTGGCGTGATCATGTCCAGCGTGCGGGCGGCAAGCTGCCCGGCCGCACGCATACCGGCAAAATCTTCCGGGGCGTGAAGCTGCACCCCGCCGCCGTGCATATCGCCTTCCATGCCGTCATCCTTTCCTGTACTCGACACATGACCACCCGCCCGCGGTCATGCAAGGGACGGCAGGCACCTGCCTGTGCCGCCTGTCAGCCACGCCGGATGGATAATGGGGTTCCTATACAGCGCGGGATGGCTGCTGTCAGCTTCGGGCCTTCGCATGGCTGTGTGCGCCATGCGCCACACGCCCCATACCCACCAGATGCACATGCGCGCGCACCGGCACCGGACGGGCGTGCACGACCGTACCATGCCCGTGCCTGAGCCGGGTATAGGCGGCAGGAATGGCAGGCAGGGCCGCAACCTGATCCGCACCACCATGCACGCGGGCGGAAGCAAGGCGCAGGCCATGATGCGCGGAGGTAGAAGCCCCCGTGGCACGGGCCAGCAGCAGCGGGCGCATTGCGGGGCGGGTGGCGGGCACCGGGGCCACACCTTCGGCCTGGAAGCTTGTGTCGAGCAGGGACGCCATGGTCTTGTTGCGGCGGCTGTTGGAAGTTGCCCCCATGACCACGCCGATCAGCCGGACATTGTCCCGCACTGCCGATGTGACCAGGTTGTGCCCCGCCTCATCGGTATAACCGGTCTTGAGGCCATCGGCGCCGGGATAGGCGCCCAGCATCGGGTCATGATTGGGCACGGTCCGGCCATGGAAATAGAATCCGGGCACCGCGAAGTAATGGTAGTATTCGCCGTAATCCACGATCAGGTGCCGCGCCAGCGTGGCAAGGTCGCGCGCCGAAGTCATCTGCTCCGGATTCGGCAGGCCGGAGGCATTGCGGAACACGGTGTCGTACATGCCCAGCCGACCGGCCTCACGCGTCATCATCGCGGCAAAGCGGGTCTCGTCCCCGCCGCCGAGGAATTCACCCAGCGCGCAGGCGGCGTCATTGGCGGATTTGGTGACAAGCGCGAGGACGGCCTGCTCCACCGTCAGGTGCGAACCCGGCCGCAGGCCAAGCTTGGAGGGTTCCATGGCCGCCGCGTGGGCTGACACCGGCATGACCTGATCCAGCGAGACCTGCCCCGTCCGCACGGCCTTGAATGTCAGGTAAAGCGTCATAAGTTTGGTAAGGCTGGCGGGGTAGCGCCGCAGGTCCGCGTCCTGCTGCGAGAGCACCGCCCCGCTGCCGGCATCGACCACGATCGTGCTGACCTGCCCGACGTACTGGGCGTGTGCGGCCTGCATGCCGCCACACCCGATGACCAGCCCGACGGCGGCTGCTACCTTCATGCGCGAAAGGCTGGTGGCTGGGGCGTGGCTCATGGAATGGCGAAACCTGCGCGTGCAATATTCATCATACGGTTTCCGGGTGCCCGGTGGTTATCCGGCACCCCTCCATCCAGTCATGGGTTGCGTGGCTGCAACCATACTAAAAGAAAGGTTTTATATCCGTCCAGAGCGTATTTGAATTCCGCCCGCGTTAACGCCAGTGGCATTATGGGGGCGGACGGATGCAAAAAATCCCGTCATCCGCGCACACGCCCCTTTCAACCAGCGGCAGAGTTCCAATATGGTAACTGTCATGTCTGCTATCGTTCGCCCCTCCCTGCCCCAGACCGTGCCGCACCCCGGCATGGAACGCTTCCGTCCGCACGGACATGGCGGCAACACGCCGCCACGCCATAACGGCGGGCAGGATTCACCTCCTGGTAACAATGATGACGGCATGATTGATGTGGTCATCCGCACCCGCCCACAGACCCGCAAGCCGGCGATGTACAAGGTGCTGATGCTGAACGACGACTACACGCCCATGGAATTCGTGGTGCATGTGCTGGAGCGGTTTTTCCAGAAGAACCGCGAGGAGGCGACCGACATCATGCTGCATGTTCACAAACGCGGCGTCGGGGTCTGCGGGGTCTTTACGTATGAGGTGGCGGAAACCAAAGTAACACAGGTGATGGACCTGGCCCGCCAGAACCAGCACCCGCTGCAGTGCACGATCGAAAAGGACTGAAACCCCACGGACAGATTCGTACCCCAGCCCTCACCACGATGCGATCGCGTTCCATGGCATTTTGTGCTGGCATTTCCACCGCAACAGGGCAAGGATTGTCCTGACCTACCGGTTATGATCTCCGGGGCCACGATGGCCCCTCTTGGAAAAGGAGCGTCTCGGCATGTTGTCACGTAATCTTGAACAGACGCTTCACCGTGCGCTGACGTTGGCCGGCGATCGTCGGCATGAATATGCAACACTTGAGCACCTCCTCCTCGCGCTGATTGATGACCCGGATGCCGTAACGGTGTTCCGCGCATGCGGGGTGGACCTGAACAAGGTGCGCACTGACCTCACCGACTTCCTTGACAAGGACCTGGCGGGACTCGCCGCCGACCGTACGGTTGACCCCAAGCCGACCGCCGCCTTCCAGCGCGTGATCCAGCGCGCCGCCATCCATGTCCAGTCAACCGGGCGTGACGAGGTGACGGGCGCGAATGTACTGGTCGCCCTGTTTGCCGAGCGCGAGAGCCATGCCGTCTATTTCCTGCAGCTGCAGGACATGACGCGGCTGGATGCGGTCAACTTCATCTCCCACGGCATTGCCAAGGCTCCGGACCGCTCCACGCGCCGCCCCGTGGCTGGCAGCGCGCCCGAGGGCACGGAAGGCGAGGAACGCGGCAAGGCCGGGCAGAAGAGCCAGGATGCGCTGTCCACCTACTGCACCAACCTCAATGAAAAGGCGCTGGACGGCAAGGTCGATCCCCTGATCGGGCGCGACTCCGAAATCGAGCGCACCATCCAGATCCTGTGCCGCCGCACCAAGAACAACCCGCTCTATGTGGGTGACCCGGGCGTGGGCAAGACCGCCATTGCCGAGGGACTGGCCAAGCGCATTGTCGAAGGGGACGTGCCCGAGGTCCTGCTCAACGCCACCATCTATTCGCTGGACATGGGCGCGCTGCTGGCGGGCACGCGCTACCGTGGTGATTTCGAGGAACGGCTGAAGGCGGTCGTGACCGAACTCGACAACAACCCCGGCAGCATCCTGTTCATTGACGAGATCCACACCGTCATCGGCGCGGGCGCGACATCGGGCGGGGCGATGGATGCCTCCAACCTGCTCAAGCCCGCACTGGCGGCGGGCACGCTGCGCTGCATGGGTTCGACCACCTACAAGGAATACCGCCAGCACTTTGAAAAGGACCGTGCGCTGGTACGCCGGTTCCAGAAAATCGATGTGGCGGAACCCTCGGTCGATGATGCGGTCAAGATCCTGCGCGGGCTCAAGATCAATTACGAAAAGCACCACAAGGTGCGCTACACCGATGACGCGATCCGGGGTGCGGTGGAACTGTCCGCCAAGTACATCCATGACCGCAAGCTGCCCGACAAGGCCATCGACGTGATTGACGAGGTCGGGGCATCACGCATGCTGGTGCCGGAAAACCGCCGCCGCAAGACCGTGACCCTGAAGGATGTGGAGGACATCGTAGCGAAGATCGCCCGTATTCCGCCCAAGAGCGTTTCCACCGATGACAAGGAAACCCTGCGTTCGCTCGAACGTGACCTCAAGGGCATGGTCTATGGGCAGGACAAGGCGATCGAGACCCTGACGGCCGCGATCAAGCTGTCCCGCGCCGGGCTGCGCGACCCCGAAAAGCCGATTGGCAACTACCTGTTCTCCGGCCCCACGGGTGTCGGCAAGACGGAAGTGGCCAAGCAGCTTGCCAGCACGCTGGGCATCGAACTGATCCGCTTCGACATGTCGGAATACATGGAGCGTCATTCGATTTCCCGCCTGATCGGCGCGCCGCCGGGTTATGTCGGGTTCGACCAGGGTGGCCTGCTGACGGACGCCATCGACCAGCACCCGCATGCGGTCCTGCTGCTTGATGAAATCGAGAAGGCACACCAGGACCTGTACAACGTGCTGCTGCAGGTCATGGACCACGGGCGGCTGACCGACCACAACGGCAAGACGGTCGATTTCCGCAATGTTGTGCTGATCATGACGACAAACGCGGGCGCTGCCGACCTGAGCAAGGAAGCGATCGGGTTTGGCCGCACGTCGCGCGACGGGGATGACGAGGATGCAATCAAGCGCATCTTCACGCCGGAGTTCCGTAACCGGCTTGATGCGATCATTCCGTTCGCCAACCTGTCGCCCGAAGTGGTGGACCGGGTGGTGGAGAAGTTCATCTTCCAGCTTGAAGCCCAGCTGGCGGACCGGAACGTGATGATCGAGATCTCGTCTGCCGCGCGTGAATGGCTGGCGGAACGCGGCTATGACCGCCTGTATGGCGCCCGGCCGCTGGGCCGGGTCATTCAGGAATACATCAAGAAGCCGCTGGCGGAAGAACTGCTGTTTGGCAAGCTGACCAAGGGTGGGGTCGCCAAGATTTCGCTCAAGGATGGCAAGCTTGACTTTGAATACATCTCCACCGCGGAAAACGCTTCCGCCGAAGGGGATGAAGGGGACAGCACCCGCGAAGCGGAAGCTGCCGACTAACAGCAGTTTTCAACACGGACCTGAAGGACAGGGGCCAGAAATGGCCCCTGTTTTCTTGTGGGCTCTCCTGCCCCATGGCATGAAGCAATGATGCTTACCGCCGCCATCTACATTCCTGCCGCCTTTGCTGAGATCGGCGGGTGTTTCTGCTTCTGGGCATGGATGCGCCTGGGGCGTTCCGCGCTTGTGCTGATACCGGGCGGGATTTGCCTGGCCCTGTTCGCATGGATGCTGACCTTCAGCCCGGCGGATAACGCGGGCCGGGCCTATGCCATTTACGGTGGCGTCTATATCGCGGCCAGCCTGATCTGGTCATGGCTGGTGGAGGGCCTGCCGCCCGACCGGTGGGACATGACCGGTGCTGCGATCTGCCTACTTGGGGCCGCTATCATTTTGCTGGGGCCGCGCGGATAAGGACCGGGGCAGGTTTTCTGAAAACAGCCAGATGATGGTTTCCGGACGCCGCCTTTCTGAAAAAAGGCGGCGTTATCCGAATTTTACTGGTAGCGGCTACCGTTGATCACGACATAGCCTTCCACCGGCCAGTTACGACCCGTGCCGTGGTGTGTCCAGTCAATGCCCTGGCTGCGCGGGCTGTCATAATAATACCGCCCCAGCACATCGGCCTGATCCCCCTTGGCCACCCATGGCCATGCGGGGGCCGACATGCGGTCCAGATCGGACACGATGCGGATGGACACGCCACTGCCGACATCAACATAGAAATATCCATGCCAGCCGCTACGGGTGCGCCGTGCGCGTGACACCGCGATTACACGGCCACACACATGCTCGACCCGGTCGGCATGGGGGCCGGAGGCGCTTTCCGCCATTTCCACATCGGCCAGGAATTTGCGATCATCGCACTGCAACGGCACCGGCCCGGCCTCGGGCTGGGCATATTGTGCCTCCGTGCGCGCATGGTCCCGACTCCGGGCATAAGCAGCGGATGGCACCATCGCCTGTGTGGCGAGAGCCGCCATCAGCCCCATCACACCGTACTGTCGTAACCACCCTGCCGCCATCGGACTGCTCCCTCCCCGTATAAGATCACAGTCTTTTGCGGGGTGTGGCCCCGGCCGTCAATGAAGCGGGCCGTGGGCCACGCCATGCGCGGGCGGCGGGGCTTCGGCCAGAAGTTCCTGACGGGCCTTTTCCATCTCCGCCTTCATGGCCGGGTCAAGTGTCGGCACCTTCAGGTCCATCTTTTCCAGTGCGTCGATAATCGCTTCGATCACCACCAACCGTTCAAACCATTTCTGGTCCGCCGGTACCACAAACCACGGGGCGTCGGGGTGGGCCGTGTGGCGGATCGCATCCTCATACGCATGCTGGTAGTCATCCCAGTAGTGGCGTTCACGGATGTCGGCTGCGGAAAATTTCCAGTTCTTGGAATGATGGTCGATACGGCGCAGGAAACGCTTGCGCTGTTCCTCCTTGGAAATATGCAGGAAGAATTTGAGCACGACCGTTCCCTGCCGCGCCATGTACCGCTCGAAATGGCTGATGTCCTGATAACGGTCTTCCCAGAACGAGGACTGCTTGCGCAGCCGTGGCGGCAGGCATTCATGGTCCAGCAGTTCGGGGTGCACGCGCGTAACCAGCACTTCCTCATAATGGCTGCGGTTGAAGATGCCGATCCGGCCCGCCATGGGGGCGGCAAGATGTTCACGCCACAGGTAGCCATGCGCCAGTTCAACCGGGCCGGGCTGCTTGAATGACGTGACACTGACCCCCTGCGGGTTGATGCCCGACATGACATGCTTGATCACGCCGTCCTTGCCGCCCGCATCCAGCGCCTGCAGCACCACCAGTAGGGACCATGTACCCTCGGCGTACAGCAGGGATTGCAGGCGCGACAGGTCGTTGATGCGTGTCCTGAGCAGTTGCTTGCCGGTTTTCTTGTCCAGACCGCAGGCTTCCGCTGCGCGGGTGGGACAGGCGGCAAGGGAGAACCCCTGCCCGTTCGTGACCCGGAAACTGCGCGCCAGTTTCCGGCTGATATCCTTGCTGACCATCTTCAGTCCTTCATGCCGCGTGCAACCGCAAGCCCGCCCGCTGCCTGACAGGTCGGCATCATTTCAATTTCGTTAATGTTGACGTGACGCGGCAGGGAAAGAACCCATGCCACCGTCTCGGCTATATCGGCGGGCAGCAGCGGTTTCGTGCCTTCATAGACCGCCGCGGCCTTTGCGTCATCGCGCAGGCGGACATTGCTGAACTCACTGCCGCCGCACAGGCCGGGCTCAAGGTTGGTCACACGCACGTTATGGCCCAGCAGGTCACAGCGCAGGTTGCGCATGAACTGCCTGACAAACGCCTTGGTCGCGCCGTACACGTTACCGCCCGTATAGGGGTAGATTCCCGCCGTGCTGCCCAGCGAAACGATATGCCCGCGCTCACGCGCTACCATGCCGGGCAGCAGCACGCGCGTCAGTTCGGCCATGCCGGTCACGTTGGTGGAAATCATGGTCTGCCAGTTGGCGATGTCCGCCTCCTGCGCTTTCTCCATTCCCAGTGCCAGTCCGGCATTGTTGATCAGTATGTCCACATCGCGCCACGCTTCGGGCAAGGTGGTGGGCACGGCCGCGATCGCCGCCGCGTCATCCATATCCAGCCGGAAGGGCAGCAGGGCGGGACCAAAGCGCGCGGCCAGGGCGTCAAGGCGTTCCTGCCTGCGGCCGGTTGCGATCACGCGGTAGCCATCATGCACGAGGCGTTCGGCAATCGCCTGACCGAATCCGGCCGTGGCGCCGGTTACCATTGCGATCTGCGTCATGGAAATTCTCCTTCCTGCGTGGATGGGGTCAGGGGCCAGCCTTGCATACCGACCGCATACCCTGATAGGGGCAATCGCCAACCCATGTAGTACCTGAAACAGTTGCAAATCAGGACAAATCAGGTTCTATGGTGGTGCATGGCTCCCTTCACGACAACTCCAGGCTGCAGCCTGACCGGCCACCTGCTGGTGGCAACCCCCGCCCTGACCGACCCGGCGTTCGCGCGCAGTGTCGTCTATCTATGCGCCCACACACCAGAAGACGGGGCCATGGGCCTTGTCGTCAACCGCCGCCTGTCACAACCCGTTCTGGATGATGTGCTGGAGCAGCTTGGCATTGCCCCCGTGCCGCCACGCCGCCGGATCAACCTGTGCGCGGGCGGGCCGATGGATAACGGGCGCGGTTTCGTGCTGCACACATCGGACTGGAGCGGCGATGGCAGCCTGCCGGTGGACCGCACCACCACGCTGACCGCCAGCCTGGACGTGCTGCGAGACATAGCCGATGGCAACGGCCCGGCCCATGCGCTGCTGGCCATGGGGCATGCAAGCTGGGACGCGGGCCAGCTTGAGGATGAAATGCTGCACCACAATGCGTGGATTACCGCGCCCGCTACCGAAAGCATCGTGTTCGGCCCCGATCATGACGCCAAGTGGCGGCAGGCGCTGGCCAGCGTGCGGATCGACCCGGCATGGTTCAGCGCCGCCGCGGGCCACGCCTGAACGGCAGGCCTACGGCACTTTCGGCCAGTTACCAGCGCAGCGAGGGAATACAGGCCACCGGGGCCAGTCCCGCCGTGGTGGCTTCCGCCACCGCGAGGTCATAGTCAGGATTGCGGCCCTGCTCCCAGCTACCACCCAGCATTTCCTGATGGATGCCCCCCAGCACCCAGCAGCCGTCAATCCCCGCCGTTGCGGCGCCACGCATGTCGGTTGCCAGCGCATCACCCAGCGCCAGCACCCGATCACGCGGCACGGCCAGAAGTGACAGTGCCAGATCATAGACCTCCGGGTAAGGCTTGCCGATCCAGCGCACAGTGCCGTTACGTTCCTCGTACCAGCTTGCCATTGCCCCCGCACAGATCAGGCGCTGCCGGCCGCGAATGACCTGCTGGTCGGGATTCGCGCAGATCATGGGCAGCTTGTGGGCCACGCATTTCTCCAGCAGGGGCAGGTAGGGGGTCATGTCCTCCTCCCCCAGATCGGCATCCGGGCCGGTATTGAGCACGAAATCGGCCTGTGCGGGGTCCGTGACCACATCCAGGTCCAGCCCCGCATAGACATCCACATCCTTGTCCGGCCCCAGATGTACCATCCGGCGGCCAAGGCCCGCGAACCACCTGTCGGTGCGCGCCGCCAGCATGCGGTGCGTACATTCGCCGCTGGTCATGATGGCGTCATACAGGTCAGCACTTACGCCCATGCGGTGCAGGCCCGGCTCCACAGTGGCCGTGCGCCGGGGTGCGTTGGACAGCAGCACGACACGCTGCCCCCTGCCGCGCAGCCGCTTCAGGCAGTCCAGCACACCGGGATAGGGGGCAACACCGTTATGCACGACCCCCCACAGGTCCAGGATGAAGCCATCGTAGTCATCTGCAAGGTCGGCCAGCCCGTCATGCCATTTCATTTGAGCGCCGTGCCTTTCGCATCAGCCAGCGTCTCGAACCCACCTGCCCGCATGGCGCGCAGGGTCTCTGCCTTGAGGCGGGCGATAATGCCCGGTCCCTCATAGACATAGGATGTATAGATCTGCACCAGATCCGCCCCTGCCCGCACGCGGTCAAGGATATCCGCGCCGGTCTCGATCCCACCGCAGGCCACCAGCGCCACGCGCCCGTCAACCACGCGGGCCACCCGTGCCAGCATCTCCTGTGCCAGCGTGCGCAGCGGGCGACCGGACAGGCCGCCCTTTTCCGTTGCATATGGGCTGCGCAGCCCGGCGGGGCGGGAAATGGTGGTGTTGGACACGATCAGCCCCTGCACGCCCCCCGCAATCGCGGCTTCGACCACGCTGGGCACGTCATCGGGCGCGATATCGGGCGAGAGCTTGACCAGCAGCGGCGGCCGCTCGGGGTGGGCGGTGTTGATCGCGTCCAGAATCCCCTTCAGCCGCGAGGCTTCCAGCAGGTCGCGCAGGCCCGGCGTGTTGGGGGAAGACAGGTTGATGACGATATAATCGACATAATGCTTCACCCGACCGACCAGCATCGGGTAATCGCGCTCGGGGTCGGCACCGGTCTTGTTGATGCCAAGATTGGCCCCGACCGGCACATGCGCGCCCGGCACGCGCCGGGGCGAGGACACACGGTGCAGCCGCGCAAGGCGCACGGCAAAGCGGTCGATGCCCTGGTTGTTGAACCCCATGCGGTTGATGATGGCGCGGTCTTCGGTCAGCCGGAACAGGCGCGGCTGCGGGTTGCCGGGCTGTGGGCGGGGGGTGACGGTGCCGGCCTCGACCAGCCCGAAGCCCGAGCGCGCCAGCGGGCGGACCACCTGCGCGTTCTTGTCAAACCCGGCCGCCATGCCGATGGGATTGGGAAAACGCAGCCCCATGGCCCGTACGGACAGGGCCGGGTCATCAGCACCCGGGCGGGCGACACCACCCAGACCGAGCAGGAGGGCATCAAGGGCGATACGATGGGCGTCCTCGGGGTCCAGACGGCGCATCAGGGGCAGGATCATACGCGACATGATATTCATGGAGGAATTGTTGCCGCAATTCCGCCGCCGGGGAAAGGGGCAACTAGCCCGGCATGGCCTTCATCGCATCAACGGCAGCGGGCGGGTCCACCGGAAAGCGGATCAGGTAATAGGGCGGCACCCGCAGGTCATGGCCTCCATTGAACCCAGCAAGGCGGTTCCATTGCCCCAGCGTGCAGTAAACCATGTCACCATCAACAAAGATGCCATCGGGCGAGAGAACGCGCGGGTCATGGACCATGGTGTCGAACGTGCCATCGGTATTGCGGCGGAAAATGGCGTCATGCTCGAAATTGGTGGTGTAGATGCGGCCCTTCGCATCGGTGGCGAGGCCATCGGCCACGCCCTTTTCCCCCATGTCACGGATACCCTGCGCAAGCTGGGCGTCAGTTGCGGAAAAGGTGGAAAGGAGTGCCGTGGGGATGGCGTATAACCGCCTGCTGGTCAGCGGGCTGTAATACAGCGTGGCGCTATCGGGCGAGAGGGTAATGCCATCCACCCCGCCGGATACGAAGGCGGGCGGGTGCGTTGGGGGATCGAACACCAGCGGCCTGCCCTCCACCACCGCCATGAATCCATGCTCGGCCTGAATGGAGGGATGGCTGGCCAGCACGCGGCGCTGGCGGCCTGTCGCCACATCCACCACCACAAGGGCGGGTGAGGAACCAAAGGAGGAATCGGTTACATAAACCGTGCCCTCCGCCCCATGGGTCAGGTCCACGCGCAGGTCGTTCATGTGGCTGTCGGGCAGCAGGACGGGCGCATGCAGGATGATGCGGGCAAATACGCGATCGGTCGCGGGGTCGATGCCGATGATCTTGGCAGCCCCGGGGGCCAGGGGCTGGCCTGCGAGCTTGCCGTCATCAATCATCCATAACCGCCCCCGCGTATCGGTCGTCATGCCATGCACCGACATGAGGCGCGTGGCGGGGGGCCGGTCCGATGGCAGGCTCTGCGCGGCATCGGGATAGGCGCGCAGGCGGCCACCCTTCAGTTCCGCAAGGGTCGCGCCCTTGTGGTTGACCGCATGGCGGGGAAAACCCACGAAAATACGCCCCTGCGTCACCGCGATGCCCGATGGCCCGGGGCCGTTGAACCGGGCCACGATCTCGAACGGGCCGGAAGACGCCACGCCATGGTCACGGTTGCTTGCCCCCTGCGCGGGTTCCGCCGCACGGGCGCGGCCTGCCACTGCCACCGCCGGTGCGGCCAGCAGCAGGCCACGCCTGTTTATGGACATTGTCATCCCCTTCTCCCTTCTGCGGCCTTGCGTTCATTCATGCCCGTCATTGTGGCATGGGCAATCAGGGCACGGGGGCGGGCAGCTTCACAATCAGTTCAGGGGCAGCGAGAGCGGCGGGTGCTCCGCCGCGAGCGTGCGCCGTATCCTGCCCACATCTTCCGCCGTTACGGCTGGCGCATTGTTGCCCCATGCCGCGCGGATGAAGGTGACGGTATCCGCCACGGCCGCATCATCCATGCGCGCGGCGAATCCGGGCATGACAAAGGCGGAAGGTGTCTGCCGCGTCGCACGCAGAACATGGCCCGCCAGCACGATACGGATGAGCGAATCCGGCGTGGGGTCCATGACCACGGGGTTGCCCGCCAGCGGCGGGAAAGTGGTGGGGTAGCCGCGCCCGTCGGTCCGGTGGCAGGCGGCACAGCTATCCACATACAGCGCCGCACCACGCGCGGACACATCACCCGCGCGCAGGGCAAGGGTCGCGGCGGGGTCGTATTTCCACCCATCCGCCGCCGGGGTCTGGGGCGAGAGGGTTTTCAGGAACCGTGCAATCGCAAGCTGGTCCGTGGGGGTCAGGTGCTGGGTGCCGTGGCCGATGGCGTCGGTCATCCCGCCAAAAGCCGCCCCCAGCGGCATGCGCCCGGTGGCGAGGAAGCGCACGATGTCCTGCTCGTTCCACCGCCCCAACCCGGTGCGGTTGTCCCCGCGCAGGCTGACGGGCCGCCAGCCATCAACCGGCGCGCCACCGGACAGGTAAACCGTGCCGTCCAGCGCCGTCAGGGCCTTTTCCTGCATGGTTATGGCGCGCGGGGTATGGCAGGCGCCGCAATGCCCCGGCCCCTCGACCAGATAGCTGCCACGGGCCACCAGCGCATCGGGAAACTGGCGTTCGCGCATCTGGTGCTGGACTTCGCCCGGATCGGGTGCAAACAGCCTGCGCCACAGCACCAGCGGCCAGCGCATGGAAAACGGCCATGTCAGGCCCGTCTGGACCACAGGGTGGGAAACCGGCTTCACCCCATGCATGAAATAGGCGTACAGCGCATGCAGGTCGTCATCCGTCATCCGCGCGTAGGACGGATAGGGCATGGCGGGATACAGCGTCGCTCCATCGCGCCGGATGCCCTGGCGCAGGGCGCGTATGAACTCGGCCTCCGAATACCGGCCTATGCCGGTCTGGGTATCGGGCGTGATATTGGGTGCGTACAGCGTGCCCATGGGCAGGTGAAACGCCAGCCCCCCGGCAAAGGGCTCACCACCGGCCCTGGTGTGGCAGGCCCCGCAATCCGCCGCATGGGCCACATATTCCCCACGCGTGACCAGATCATCCGCCGCATGCGCACGACCTGCCGCCGCCAGCGCCAGCAGCATCGCCCCGAGCAGCCGCCCCCATGCCTTCAGCCGCATCCCCCTCATCCCGCCAGCGGGCCGGGATGGGCAAGGTAGGTGACGCGGATATGGTGCGCCGCCCAGTACGCCAGCGCCGCGACCATGCCCGTGGGGTTATAGCCCGTCCCCTGCGGAAAGGCGTTCGCCCCGATCACGAACACATTATGCACATCCCATGACTGAAGGTAGCGGTTGAGCGCGCTGGTGCCGGGGTCCTCGCCCATGACTGCGCCGCCACCCAGATGGGTTGTCTGGTACTGCCGCGTATCGAACGGGCTGCCGAACTCCCGCCGGACAAGGTGGACCTGACGCGCATCCATGGCCTTCGCCACATCCCCGATCCGGTCCACGACATAGCGGTTCATGCGGATATCGTTGTCTTTCCAGTCGAATGTCATGCGCAGCAGGGGCTGGCCGCAGGTATCTTTCCATGTCGGGTCGAGATCGAGATACACATCCCGATAGGCCATGTTCGCCCCATGGGCATCAATGCGCAGGGAATGGCGGTAGGTGTCGATCGTCCCCGCCTTCCACGCGCTGCCCCAGCGCGGGGTGCCGGGCGGGCCGCCAACATGCGCGGCACCTATCGGCTTGACCCCCGCCTGGTTGACCCATACCGGCGAGCCCCCCACAAAACCCAGCGGCCCGTGGTCGAAGTTCTCGCTATTGAAATCATCAAACGCCACGCCGCCGCCGCCCGCGCCGATAAACTGGTTGGTCTCAACGCCGCGATCGAGCCAGACCGTGCTGGTCGTCACGTTCTGATAAACGAAATTACGCCCCACCACCCCTTCGTTCCGGGCGGGATCGTACGGCCTGCCGATGCCGGACAGCAGCATGAGCCGCACGTTATGGAACTGGAATGCGGCAAGGATGACGATTTCCGCCGGCTGCATGCATTCCTGACCATCGGCATCGAGATAGGTCACGCCGGTCGCGCGCCTGCCATCGGCATCAAGTTCCACCTTCAGCACATGGCTGCTGCTGCGCAGTTCGAACAGCGGGTGACGCCGCAGCACCGGCAGGATGTTCACGTTGGGCGAGGCCTTGGAATACATGTAACAGGCATAGCCGCTGCAATAACCGCAGAAGTTGCACGGCCCCATCTGCACGCCATACGGATTGACATACTGCTGCGAGGCATTGGCCGCGGGCAGGGAATAGGGGTGGAAACCCGCCTCCTCCGCCGCCTTGCGGAAGATGTGGGCGGTATAGACATCCTTCAGCGCGGGCAGCGGAAAATGGTCCGAGCGCGAGGGGGCAAAGACATTCCCCCGCCCCACGACCTGACCGTTGACCCTGTAGGCCTCACCCGAGGTGCCGAACACCTTTTCCGCCTTGTCGAAAAAGGGTTCGAGTTCCTCGTAGGTCACGCCGTAATCCTGCAGGTTCATCCCTTCGGGAATGAAGGCGCGGCCATATTTCTCGATCACGCGCGAACGCAGGCGCAGGTCATCAGGCGCGATGCGGAAATGCACGCCCGACCAGTGCAGACCCGCGCCGCCCACCCCCTCACCGGGCAGGAAGGCCGCCATGCGCCGGTAAGGCAGCGCCGTCTGCTGGCTGTTATTGCGGATCGTGACCGTGTTCTTGGACAGGTCCTGAAACAGCCGGTAGCGGAAATTGCCCTCCAGCTCATCAATCGAGGCGGGATAGGCCCCGTCTGCCGCCGTGCTACGGTCCGGCCCGCGCTCCAGCATGACAACCGAACGCCCGGCCTCCGTCATTTCCTTGGCCATGATGGACCCGGCCCAGCCGCCGCCCACAATCACCACGTCAACCGGGCTGAGCCTGCGTGCATCACCACTCATGCCCGTTCCCCTGAAATCGAGACACTGCCCAGCGGGTAATGGGCGCCATAGCGGTCCACCCAGTCCATGAAATCCGCCCGCGCGCCGGGAAAGCCCAGCATTGTCCAGCCGCCAAGGCCGGTATTGCCGCCATGTATGGGGTCACTGAAAGCGCCCTCCATCACATTGGCCAGCAACTGTTCAAAAAACACCGCCGAGGGAACTTCATCAAACACAAGGCTACCCTGCTCGGCCGCCCGCAGCAGGTCATCCTGCACCGCAGGCGCAAGGGCGGCGAAGGGCCTGCCATGGCGGGTGGTGGCGTGGGCGTTCATGCCGGTTATCCCGCGCTGGTACAGGTCGCGCGGGGTATAGGGTAACTGGTAACCAAGATTGTCCGCCCCCTGCATGAAGGGACCGGCGAGGTACCAGCCTGCCCCGTGGCCGTAGGGGGTCTGCATCTGCATGTCGATAAAACGGGGTACGTCCAGCGCCAGCGCGCCGGGGCCATGGATATCAGCCGGGATCAGGCGGGCACAGGCCGCGATCAGGAAATCCCATTGCGGGGCATTGAAAAAACGTGGCGCATAGGGAGGCCGTGTAGCGGCCGATGCGCCGAAAGCGGGAACCGTGCCACATGCCGCCACCCCCGCAAGCCCCTGCATGAAACGCCGCCGTGATGGCATGAGCCGTAAACTGCCAATACCCAAAAAATGCCTTCCCGCCATACCTGCGTCTATGTGCTGAACCGTTTCCGTTTATCCGTAGGCAACGGATTGATGTGTGGTCGATTCTTCCGATAATTTTATTAATAGCAAGAAAATATGATGTGTGGGGACGCGCGGCATAATCCAGCGCACATCTAACGGAAAGGTTATTCCACTTTCAGAAAGGCGGTGTTTCCTGACGCTTTTTGGGCAAAAGCCTCCCCGGAAAATTTCCTGATAATTTACACGATGTTTTTGTCATCAGGCTTTCGCAAACACTCCTGTACGGGTCCATCTGGCATGATGCGCCAGGCATTGGCCGGATGGGCGTCCTCAAAAACAGGGAACACCAGAAATACAGGATATTATATTACGGACGTTTTATTAATACATGGAATTATACAATAAACATGTAGCAGATTTCCCATCCGATATTCATTCCCCTCTCCTTGACCCGGCACATTCCCCGCAATATCCACGCACGCATGCATCTTTCCCTTTTTACATGCCGCAACGTCGCCACTGCCTGCATCGCATCCGTCACCGATGCGCTGATCGGCTATCCACAGGCGCTGGTCAGCCGGATCGGGCATCCGGTCATGTGGATCGGCCACCTGATCGACAGGCTTGATATGGGCCTCAACCGCCCTGCCCTGCCGCCTGCGCGCCGCAGGGCCAATGGCTTTATCGCGGCGGGACTGATCGTGACAGTGCCGACACTCTCGGCCCTGCTGGCGGAACGGGTATTGAGGCGCGTGCTACCCCGCTGGCTGGCGCTTCCGGTCACGGCGCTGATGGCGGGCACGCTGGTCGCACAGCGATCCCTCCATGACCATGTGCTGGCGGTTGCACGGGCGGCGGAGGACAGCCTGCCCGCCGCACGTCAGGCTGTTTCCCACATTGTGGGCCGTGATCCCGAACAGCTTGATGAGGCGGGCGTGCTGCGTGCGGCGACCGAGACACTGGCGGAAAATTTTTCCGATGGCATCGTCGCTCCCCTGTTCTGGATGGCGGCGGGGGGCCTGCCGGGCGCGGTGTTCTACAAGGCCACCAACACGGCTGACAGCATGATCGGCCACCGCACCCCCCGGCATGAAGCCTTTGGCTACGCCGCCGCCCGGCTGGATGATCTGGTCAACCTGCCTGCCTCCCGCCTTTCGGCGCTATGGATCATTCTGGCGGCAGCCACCATGCGCGGCATGGATGCAGGCGGGGCGCTGCGCATCCTGCGGCGGGACGCCACGACCCACCGTTCCCCCAATGCAGGCTGGCCAGAAGCCGCGATGGCGGGCGCGCTGGGCATACGCCTGTCCGGGCCGCGCGCCTATAATGGCGTAAGTGTCGATGAACCATGGGTCGGGGATGGCAACGCCACGCTACGCCCGCAGGACCTGTACCGTGCGCTGGCGCTATACCGCCGTGCCTGCCTGATCCAGACCCTGGCGGGCCTTGCCGGGCTGGGGCTGCTCACGCGCAGTGTGCAGCGGCGGAAAGGAAAACATTTGCCCCCCTTGCGCGGCTGAACGCCTGAATCCTTCCCTTTTTCGCGACCATGCCGCCCCGATCCGGCTGCCGGATGCGGAACAGGCTGGCATTGCCTTAAGGAACTGTTTGAAACAGCCAATCCACGAAACGTCCTGTAATCATAAGGAAGTTTTTGGTGAAGCTTTTTTCAAAAAGCTTCAGGAAACGCCGCCCTTTTGAAAAAAGACAGCGCCCCGAAACTTTTATTTTTTATCAACCAGTTGCTTTCAAACAGCCTCCAGGGGCCTATGCCGCCCGCACCGGGCGCGCCATTTCCAGCAGGCCGTCAATATCAAGATGGGCTTCCATATGGTCGGCCAGCGCATCCAGCGCGGCATCGACTGTCCTGTCATGGTCATGCCCGCAGGAACGTGCGCCCAGCCGCGCCAGCAATGTCGTGCGGGCCGCGCCATCGGCCAGCAGGCCATGGACATAACTGCCCCATACCCGGCCCGATGGACTGACCGCGCCATCATACCTGTCACCCAGGTCAATCAGCGGGCGGTTGATATGGTCGGGGCCGGTGGTGCGGCCAATATGCATTTCATAACCGCGCACACGGGCGCGTTCCGGCAGCAGGTGACCGCTGACCTCCTCAAGCCGCTTGCTGCCTTCCAGCACGGTTGTCACATCCAGCAGGCCCAGCCCGTCCACCCTGCCGGGCGGCCCCTCGATCCCGGCGGGATCGGCAATGCCGCGGCCCAGCATCTGGTAACCACCGCATATGCCCATCACATGCCCGCCACGGCGCACATGGGCGTGAATGTCGATATCCCACCCCTCGCGCCGCAGCGCCGCCAGATCGGCAATCGTGGCCTTGGCGCCGGGCAGGATAACCAGATCACAGTCCGGCAGCACACGCCCGCGCGGCACCATGGTCAGGGATACATCAGGCTCAGCCGCCAGCGGGTCCAGATCATCAAAATTGGCGATCATGGGCAGACAGGGCACGGCAATGCGCAGCTTTGCCTGACCCGCCCCCTTCCCCGTCGCGCCGGGGGCAAGGTCGGCCGCATCCTCCGCAGGCAGGTCACGCACGCGGTCGAGAAAGGGCAACAGGCCAACGGCGCGCCAGCCGGTCATGCGGGCGATTTCGGTCATGCCGGTGGCGAACAACTCCGGGTCCCCACGCATGCGGTTGACGATAAAGCCCTTTATGCGCCGGGCATCCTGCGCCGCCACCACATTCGCCGTGCCCACGAGGCTCGCGATCACCCCACCCCGATCAATATCGCCCACCAGCACCACATCAATATCCGCCGCCTGCGCAAAGCCCATATTGGCAATGTCATCCGCGCGCAGATTGATTTCGGAGGCGGAACCCGCCCCCTCCACCAGCACGATATCGGCCTGCGCCGCCAGTTCATGGAAGCTGGCCAGTACCTCCGGCATCAGCCCGCGCTTGAAGCTCTGGAAATCACGCGCACGCACCTGCCCGCGCATCTGGCCGCGCACCACCAGTTGCGATCCCGTCATGCCCTGTGGTTTGAGCAGGACCGGGTTCATGGCCACCGACAGCGGCACCCCGCAGGCCCGCGCCTGCAGGGCCTGCGCGCGCCCGATCTCACCACCATCAGCGGTCACGGCAGCATTGTTGGACATGTTCTGCGGCTTGAACGGGCGCACTCCCAGGCCCCGGCGCGTCAATGCACGGGCAAGCCCCGCCACCAGCACGGACTTGCCCACGCTGGAGCCGGTGCCCTGAAACATGAGGGCTTTCGCCACCATCAGAACTCGATCCCGGCCTGCGCCTTCACGCCCTTGCGGAAGTGATGGGCCACCTGCGTCATTTCGGTTACCAGATCGGCGGCTTCGATCATGGCGGGGCGGGCGTTGCGGCCGGTCACCACCACGTGCTGCATGGGCGGGCGGGCGGCGATGTCGGCCAGTACCTCCGCAATGGGCAGGTAGTCATAACGCAGGGCGATATTGAGTTCGTCCAGTATCACCATCGCCACGTCCGTCCGCGCAAGGGCGCGGCGCGCCTGCTCCCATGCGGTGCGGCAGTTGGCGATGTCACGCGCGCGGTCCTGCGTGTTCCATGTAAAGCCCTCGCCCAGGGCATGCCATTCCACCTGGTCGCCAAAACGCTCCAGCGCCTTGCGCTCCCCCGTATTCCATGCGCCCTTGATGAACTGGATCACCACCACGCGGCCGCCATGGGCCAGCGTGCGCAAAGCCATGCCAAAGGCTGCGGTGGATTTCCCCTTGCCCGCGCCGGTATGCACGGCCAGCAGCCCTTTTTCTATGGATTTGCCACTGACCTCACGGTCCTGCACTTCCTTGCGCTTCGCCATTTTTTCACGGTGGCGGATTTCTTCGGGGGTAAGGGTCATTTCAGCTCCATTGGCAGGCCAGCCACCACAAAAACAACACGCGCGGCCTCACGCGCAACAGCCTGATGCAGCAGGCCGGCCTCATCACGGAAGCGGCGCGCCAGCGCATTGTCAGGCACAATGCCCTGTCCCACCTCGTTGGAGACCAGAACCGTAGGCCCCATCCTGCGCGCCAGCGCGGCAAGCAGGCCATGTGTCGCCTGCGCGATGTCGTGCTCACCCAGCATGAGGTTGGTCAGCCACAGGGTCAGGCAGTCCACCAGCACGGGAGCAGGCCCGGCAGCGTCCAGCGCCCCGGCCACGTCCAGCGGGGCCTCGAGCGTGCGCCAGCCCTCGCCACGCCGGGTCTGGTGGGCCGCCACCCGCCCCGCCATTTCGGCATCATGCGGCTGGCATGTGGCGATATAGCACCACGGGGCGGGCCAGCGGTTGAACAGCCCCTCGGCAAAGCGGCTCTTGCCTGATCGCGCGCCGCCCAGAACAAGCGTGCATGCGCCAAGGCCGGTCTGCGCGTCATGCGCGCGGGGCGCTTCCATTTTATCGGTCACCATCTTGCATCGTGGCGCATAAGACCACACAACACCGTGTATGCCATCCCGTCTTTCCCTTCCATGCGACATGCGCGCCCTGCACGCGCTGTGCCGTGACCTGCCCCCGCCTGACATGGTGGCCGATGCCGCCATTGCCCGCCATGACAGCCAGTTGACCAAGCCCCCCGGCAGCCTTGGCCAGCTTGAATCCCTGGCCCGGTGGGCAGGCCGGTGGCAACGCACGGATCGCCCCCGCGCCGAGCGGGTGGATATCATCGTCTTCGCGGGCAATCACGGCGTGACCGCGCAGGGTGTGACACCATGGCCGAGCGATGTCACGCGCCAGATGGTCATGAATTTTCGCAATGGCGGGGCCGCCATCAACCAGATCGCCCGCGTGGCCAGCGCACGCCTGCGGGTTGTCGAGGTGATGGACCTTCGCCCCACCGCTGATTTCACACAGGCCCCGGCCATGGATGAAGCCAGCTTCCTCCACGCCGTAACAACAGGCATGCAGGCCGTGCGGCCCGGCACCGACCTGCTGTGCCTGGGCGAGATGGGCATTGGCAACACAACCCCCGCCGCCGCCATGGCCGCGGCCCTGTTTGGTGGTGGCGGCGACAGATGGGCGGGACGCGGCACCGGACTGGATGAGGATGGCGTGCGCCACAAGGCACAGGTCATTGACCGCGCCCTGGCGCGGCACGCAGCTGCCCTGACCGACCCGCTGGCCATTGCCCGCCATGTGGGCGGCCATGAACTCGCGGCCATGATGGGGGCCACCATTGCCGCGCGCCATCTGGGCATTCCGGTGCTGGTGGATGGTTATATCTGTACGGCAGCGGTAGCGCCGCTGTACCTGCTGAACCCGCAGGGGCTGGCCCATACGTGGCTGGCCCACTGCTCGGCTGAAGGGGGACATGCGGATCTGGCCCGGGAACTGGGCATGCGGCCCCTGCTTGATCTGGACCTGCGGCTGGGCGAAGGCTCGGGCGCGGGGCTGGCCATTCCGCTGGTGCGTGCGGCCATTGGCTGCCTGTGCGGCATGGCGACCTTCGCCCAGGCCGGGGTAGGCGGCGGCGAATGAGCGCGGCGGCCCGCCTGCGCGCCGATCTGGTCTGTGGCATCGGCCTGCTGACCCGGCTGCCCACGGGCTGGCTGGCGCGGAACGGGCTGCCCTATTCCATGGCGCGCAGCATCTGGTGCTGGCCGCTGGTGGGCGCGGGGCTGGGTACTGCCGCCGCGGGGCTGTACGCCGGACTGCTGTGGCTGGGCATCCGCCCCCTGCCCGCAGCCGGGTGGAGCGTGGGCATGCTACTGCTGCTGTGTGGCGGCCTGCATGAAGACGGGCTGGCCGACATGGCCGATGGATGCGGCGGGGGCACGGAGCGCGCGCGCAAGCTCGAGATCATGCGTGACAGCCGGGTGGGCAGCTACGGGGTAATGGCGCTGGTGGTGGCCCTGCTGGTACGGATCACGGCATTGGCGGCCATGCCGGGCATGACCGCCATGGTGGTCCTGCCCGCAGCCGGCGCGCTGGCCCGCGCCAGCATGGTCGGGCTGTTATGGCGCCTGCCGCCCGCACGTGCCGATGGGCTGGCCAGCACCATGCCCCACCTGCCCCGTCGCGCGCTGATGGCCTGCCTGTGCCTGGCCGGTAGTGTGATGGCGCTGCTGCTGCCCGGCCCGCGCATGCTTGTGGCCGGTGCGGTGGCGATCGTGGCCACCAGCGTCATGTGCGCGTTGGCGCGATGGCAGATCGGTGGCCAGACCGGAGATGTTCTTGGTGCAACGGCAGTCGTGACGGAATCTGCGGTTCTGACCGCCCTGTGCTGAACGTATCCTCCCCCTGCTCCAGAACCCGGACCGAGCCCATGGGGGGAGAGGGCGCAAGCAGGCTGCCGGGCATGCCACGGGCCATGCCCTGCATGAGACGCAGCGGCCCGCCATGGGTTATGATGCCGCAGGGCTGGGCGCATTGCTGCATATCCGCCCAGAACCGTCCCACCCGCGCACGCAGGTCAAGCCCGCTTTCCCCACCGGGTGGTGCGAAGCCGCTGACATCGGCGGCCCATTCATCAAGTGCCGCGCGGGGGATATGCGCCCAGGGGCGGCCCTCCCACTCCCCGAAGCTGATTTCACGCAGACGTGAATCCACCTTCAGTTCCAGATCCATGAACCGCGCCACGCGTTCAGCCACCATCAGGCAACGCCGCGCGGGAGATGAAAACAGGACCCGGCACCCCACGCCCTGCATGACGGTGCGCAGCCCGTCGGCCATGCGCTCCCAGCCAGCGGCCAGCGGCACGTCACTGTGGCCGTAACACAGGCCCTCCGCACCCATAACGGCGGGATGGCGTGCCAGCACGATTGCAAAACGCTCAGTCATCCGCACCTGCCTTCCAACGTGACCCCATGAACATCCGCGAAGTTCATGAACATCACCATAAGATGGATAAGGGGGCAGCTACCCGGCAGGAACATGCCGCCTTGCGCCGCACCGCCAGTTGCACCACACCGGAACGGAGCATACAGGACCGGATAAAGCGTGTTTACAAAAAGTGACGCATTCTGCATATCGGCGGCAGCACCTCATCCATCTCGGTTTTTTAAAACCCCGGCTCTGCACCAGCCAACTTCCAGACCGGAAGGATAAAGATCACCATGCGCGTATGGGCCGCCGCCTGTCTGCTCATGTGCCTGCCAGCCAGCGCGAACGCCGCCGGACTGTTTGGCGCAACCCATCCCACGCTGGCCTGCGGGGATGACGTGATCCTGCGCGCCCTGTCCGATCCCGCCACCACGGCCACGCAGACACCCGCATCCCGCGCCGCGCTGGCCAGCCAGGGCAACTGCCATGCGGTCACGCCTGATACCCGCTGGGAACGGATCGCCAACCGCAACGGCCTGCCCCTGATGCGGCGCGTGCCCCCCGAACCGGGGCTGCCGCCGCTCTATTTCATGACCGGCGACATCGCCCCCCTGCCCGCAACACAACCCGCCACGACGCCACCCGCCGCCGGGCACGCCACGGAACATGCGCCCACCCCCGCCGATGCCGCGCCCACGCCCGACACCGCCACGCAGGCTGAAGAAAAACGGCCCGGCCCGCCGCCAGTTATCGTGCAGCCGGTGGATACGCTGCTCTCGACCGACATCTTCTTCAAGACATGGGGGTTCCAGAAGCTGGGGTCGCTGATCCTGACCGCGATGCTGGTGGGCACGGGCACGTGGGTGCTGGTGGTGATCGTACGGGCCTGCCGCCTCCTGCTCCGCCGCCGCAGGGCCATAAGGATATGCATGGAGCAGGTGGAGCGGCACCGCCCGATGCTGGCGCGCTGGCACGCCCGGGCGGAAAGCATGACGGCCCGCGGCACGTGGGACATGCAGATGGCGCATTTCGTGCGCACCACCCTCATGCCCGCGCTGGACCAGCACGGGCTGGCCCTGCTGTGGCCCGCCATACAGAAAAATGTTCAGGCCCATATCGCCACGCTGGCCGCGCGCACCGACCATGGGCCCGCCGCGGCCACCACGCCGCCCGAGCTCTACCACCCGGA
Organism: Komagataeibacter melaceti; assembly: GCF_003403295.1. Lineage (GTDB taxonomy): Bacteria > Pseudomonadota > Alphaproteobacteria > Acetobacterales > Acetobacteraceae > Komagataeibacter > Komagataeibacter melaceti. The sequence goes on from NZ_QUWV01000033.1 coordinate 51,064, forward strand.
CATGAACCAGGCGGAATACGCGGCTTTCTGCTCACAACTGATTGGCAGCGCCGGTTGGGAAACGCACCCGCCACTGGCCACGGGGCTGGGGTCGATCATCCACTGCAGGCGGAACGGGCTGAAAATGCTGGCCCATTGCTGGATTGACCGCAAACCCGTGACCGATGACGTGATCAGGCTAGGCATAAAGGAAAAGACCGAAAGCCGGGCCAATATCGGCATCATCATTTCCAACGCCCCCTATACGCAGGACGCCCTGCTGCTGGGCCGCAAGCATCATATTTTCCTGCTGCACCATGAGGATGTGTTCAGGTTCACCTCCGGCATAGAGGTGCCGGACGTGGCCTGACACGCCCAGTAGGGCGTTAGTCGCGCGCCTGCTGTTCCGCCAGTGCGTTGAAACACAGCGCCACGCCCTGCGCCTGCGCGGGGCTGGAATCAAAAAAATGCGTCTCCTGCGGCTGTTTCTGGCCGGTAATGCGCTGGCTGCAGTAATCGAACACCGCATGGCTGTCGCGCAGGCGGGTGCAGGCAAGCAGGTGGGCAAAGCTGACATAACCGGCATGGTCATGCCGCGCCGTTACATACGCCGCGCACTGGCGGAGCAGCGGGGGGGAGACCCTGCGCGCCATGATGGTGGCGTAGGCTGCTTCCTCCTGCGTGGTGCAGGCGGCCACGCGGGCCGGGTCATGCGCCGAGGCACAGTAGCTGGCCATCGCGCCGTGCAGGTACCCGCCTTCCGTTGCACTATGCGCCCATAGTGCATCGGCAACGCGGCGGTAATGGAATATGGCGGCGCTGCGAGTGGGGGAAATGGCGCGGAACGGCACGGAACGTGAGCCACAGTACAGGGTCATGTGATAACTGTCGGGCTGGTCCGGCTGGGTGCTGAAATCCAGATACAGGGGATTGAGGGGCGGCGGGCACAGGCGCTGGCCGGAGGGCATGACCGGGTTCTGCCCGTAATCCACCCGATAGACGAGATGGTCCCCGTCCCCCTGCTCCAGCATGACCTCAAGCTGTTCACCATTGGTCAGGTCAATCCCGTTTTCCGACAGGCGCAGCTCACCCGTTCCGGCGGCTGTCCGGTCATCTGCGGGTTGCAGGACAAAATATTGCGGGGCGTCCTGCGCCAGTTCGCTGGTATCGAACCGTTCGTTATCGGCATGGGCGGGAACGATGGTCGGCACGGTGGCGGCCAGCATCAGGACCGGCCAGCACAGGCGAGGTTTTGAAAACGGTCTGTCAGGCATATGGACGCTGCTCTTTTATATGATTACACAGGCGGCAATGACTGCGGGTTCTCGATATTTCCGACCAATATTCAGGCAGAATGCCCTATTTAAGGCTGATCTGCTTGCCAGCCACCATGCTGTCTGACACTCTTCACGGCAAAACGGATACCTGATGCTGCATGATTTTTCCTACCGTCCCTTCCGCGCCTGATATCCGGGACCGTACGATGCCGATCCTTTCACCGCCCGGCCATATCCGCCAGCATCCATACTCACAGGTGCCCGACCTCTGTACAGCACCCGCCCCGATCGCGACAATGCCCATATCCGCCCGCACCCACGGCGGCATGCCGCATGCCCGCCCCTGTCCGTGACCATCATGACGGAGACCCCAGCATGAGCATACCCGACCCCGTGGCCGAGGACAGCACCCACCTCCTGCCTGAACAGGACGAGGGGTACCACAAGGGGCTGGGCAGCCGCCAGATCCAGATGATCGCCATTGGCGGCGCGATCGGGACCGGGCTTTTCCTTGGCGCGGGCTCACGCCTGCAGATGGCGGGGCCATCGCTTGCGCTGGTTTACCTGGTGTGCGGCGCCTTTTCGTTCCTGATCATGCGCGCACTGGGCGAGCTGGTGATGTACCGCCCCACCTGTGGCAGCTTCGTGTCCTATGCGCGTGAGTTCCTGGGGGAAAAGGCGGCGTTCGTGGCTGGGTGGCTGTCGTTCCTGAACTGGGCCATGACCGGCATTGTCGATATTACCGCCGTGGCGCTGTACATGCATTTCTGGGGCACGTTTGCCGGTGTGCCGCAATGGGTGTTCGCCCTCATGGCCATGTGCATCGTCACCACGCTGAACCTGGTGGGGGTGAAATGGTTCGGGGAGATCGAGTTCTGGTTCTCCCTCATCAAGATCGTGGCGCTGTGCCTGTTCCTGATCGTGGGCAGCGTCATACTGGGCGTGCGCATGCCGGTGGCGGGACACCAGACGGGGCTGCACCTGATTGCTGAAAATGGCGGGATTTTCCCCCACGGGCTGTTACCCTGCCTGCTGCTGGTGCAGGGGGTGGTCTTTGCCTATTCGGGCATAGAACTGATCGGGACCGCGGCAGGGGAATGTGCCGATGTGCGCACGGTGCTGCCCCGCAGCGTCAATAGCGTCATCTGGCGGATCGGACTGTTTTACGTGCTGTCGGTCGTGCTGCTGGTCTGCCTGCTGCCATGGACGGCCTATCGGGCAGGCACCAGCCCGTTCGTCACGTTCTTCCAGGCCCTTGGCGTGCCGGGGGTCGATACGATCATGAATATCGTGGTGCTGACTGCGGCGCTGTCCAGCCTCAATTCGGGGCTGTACTCCACCGGCCGCGTCCTGCGCGCCATGGCGCTGGGTGGGGCTGCGCCGCAGGGGCTGGCGCGGCTCAATTCCAGTTCGGTGCCCGCCAATGGCATCGTGCTGACCGGCGTGGTCTATCTTGTCGGGGTCATGCTGAATTATGTCGTGCCATCGCAGGTGTTCGAGATCGTTCTGAACATGGCGGCGCTGGGCATTATCAGCACATGGGCCTTCATCCTGCTCAGCCAGATCAGGCTACGGCAGGCCGTGCGCGCGGGGCGCATCGCCTCCGCCGGGTTTGAAATGCCCGGCGCGCCCTTCACCTCCTGGCTGACGCTGGGTTTCCTGGGGTGCGTGGTCATACTGATGGGGCTGGATTACCCCAACGGCACGGCCACGCTGGTCAGCACGCCACTGGTCGCGGTGCTGCTTATGCTTGGCTGGAAATACATGGCCCGTACCCGGCCCACGGCGCCGCCGCAGGCTGAACCCGCCCCACCTTCCGCGCCATGACACGGCCGCATACCCCGGGAGCGGGACCGTGATGCCCTGATCCCTTCCATCACGGCTATCCTGCCCCGTCACGCACCCTACCTGCCCAACAGGAAATAACCCTTCGCCATGCCTGCCTTATGGCGCGCCCCCATGTCCACATGCCGGGGTCGCGCATCATTACGCATACCGTTGACCCCACGGAAAACCGGCGCCCGCCCCACCGGGCACTTACCCCGCATGATGGTGCGGGGGACTTTCCCCTTCCTTATCGCGTCAGCCCTTGTGCTGTTCGGGTGCATGGCATCCGGTCGGGCGGCAAATACGGGTAATGGCAAGGCGGGCGGTTCGCAGGGAACGCACGAGAATTTCGAACAGTGGTACACCGGCTCCCTTGTCTCCCCCTCTGGCGCGTTGACGCGGAAAGGGGTTTTTGCGTGGGAACCCTATTTTTTCTACAGCCAGCCCGTGGGCTATCTGGACCATGCGGGCCGGAGCGCGCCACTTGGGAACAGGGCGCACAGCGTGGCGAACCTGACGCTGTACAAATATTCCATCACGGATTCGATCAGCCTGCAGGTTACACCCACCATCTCGTATGGCTGGCGCAGGGGGCATGGCACGACCAGTGGCCTGAAAATGGGCGACCTGCCCGTGGACCTGATGTGGCGCTACCTCAACGCTGATCCCGAACACTTCATTCCGGCGCTGAGCCTGTTTGCGGGCGTGGCGTTCCCCACCGGGGATTACAGCAGGCTGGGCCGCGATGAGGATGGCGTAGGCACCGGCACCTATACCTTTCGCGTGGCGCTGACGGAGCAGTCCACCTACACCCTGCCCGGCCACCATGCCCTGCGCCTGCGCATGTGGGGTACGTTCCGCCGCGCGCTGACACAGGCCCGTATTGCCGATACCAGCAGCTATGGCACCTCCGCCGGGTTCAGGGGGCTGGCGCATCCGGGCATGTATGGAGAGAGCGGGTTCTCGCTGGAATACGGAATCAGCCAGAAATGGGTCATGGCCATGGACCTGGCGCGTGACTGGGCCAATGGCGCCGTGGTGCGGGGCTACACGGCGCAGGGCAGGTACCAGCACACGGTGGGCGAAGCATCGGGGGACTGGGTGATCGCCCCCGCGATTGAATATAACTGGTCGCCGCGCTTCGGTATCATCGTAGGGGTCACGGCCATGTTCGCGGGGCATGATACCGGGCGGGTCATCTCGCCACAGGCGGCGTTCAACAGCACGTTCTGAGCATATGCATCAGGGCATGTCGAACAGTGCCTGAATGGCGTCCTTGTCCAGCCCTGCCATCAGGGCCAATATGAGCAGGATGCGGGCCTGCCGGGGGCGCATGTGGCCTGCTGCCAGAATCCCGCGCTGGCACAGTTCATGCCGCCGCACCACCCCGCCGCTATAACCGCTACTGGCCTGCACCACCACGACACCCGCCGCCACGGCGGCGTCAAATGCCGCATTTTCCGCGGGCGTGCACAGGCCCGGCAACATACCGGCCGAGACAAGGCCCCGCGCCCCGGCGGCAACAAAAGCCTGTATCGCCACGCCATCCGCCCCCACATGGCTGTAGCAGATATCCACGCGCGGAATGTCACCGCCCGCAACATAACCCCGGGGCCAGCCCACATGCCTGCGGTACCCCGCACCGCGCCCGAAGAAGACCCGGTTCGCCTCCACCATGCCAAGGGGACCGAAATCGGGGGAGCGGAAGGTCTCAAGCTGATATGTCGCAGCCTTGGTCACTTCCTGCGCAGCATGAATTTCATTATTGGCCACCACCAGAACGCCCCGCCCCACGGACTCGGGGGCCGACGCCACCAGCAGGGCTGCGTACAGGTTGGCCGGGCCATCCGCGCTGATCGCGCTGGCCGGACGCTGCGCACCGACAATCACGACGGGACAGGGCACATCGAGCACCAGATCCAGAAAACAGGCCGTCTCCTCCAGCGAGGACGTGCCATGCGTAATGACAACACCCGCAAGGTCGGGCTGTGCCGCAACCGTCTGGCTGACCAGTTCGGCCAGCGCGAACCAGTCCGGCAGGGTCATTTTCACGCTGTCGCAATCTGAGAAGGTCATGCCACGGACCTCGAAACGCGCCCGGACATCCGCTGGCAGCGCATTGAGCAGGTCGCTGCCACCAAGGCTTGTGCCCATCTCCCCGTAATCGACCGTATCACGCGGGTCCATGGCCTGACGGGCGATGGTGCCGCCGGTGGCGATAATGGCTATGATGGGTCGGTTCATGGGGGTTTCATATCTTTCAGTCATGGCCCGGTCGGGCCTTGCCTATGGGAAGGTTCATATATCTCGAAAATAAGGGCACAGTCCCGGCTGGCCGGAGGTGGAAAGTGTTTCCCTTATTTGTCAGGTATAAAAAAGAATATTTTTCTTAGAGACTGCCTGAAAAGCCAATCCACGGAACGTCCTGTAATCATAAGAAAATTTTTGGTGACGCTTTTTGCAAAAAGCTTCAGGAAACGCCGCCTTTTTGAAAAAAGGAGGCACCCAGAAACTTTTATTGTTTTTTATCAATCGGTTGATTTCAAACAGTCTCTTAATCCCCACAGTTTACTGGTACAGGCCCGGCTCAGGTATCCAGCCTGTCAGCAGGTGCCGGCCGACTTCCGCGTTTTTCCAGTCCACCGGATCGTGCACGGACAGCGTGCGGGCGTCGCGCCAGTAGCGATCCAGCCCGAGTGCCGCATCCGTGCCCCGCGCGCCTGTGGTGCCGGGGGCTTCGGTCGTGGCGCGCAGGGCGGCGCGCGTGGCGACCGAGCGCGCGGCACTTGCCGCCATGGCCACCGCGTTGCGCGTTACCTGACCATGTTCATACCCATCCAGCATCCGTCCCGCCTGCATGACACTGCAATAGGCCGCAAACAGGTCCGTGCCGATCTCACCCAACTGGCGGCGGATATAGGGGTCCTGATCCGCATGCTCCACGCCAGCAGCACCCCACGGGCGGGCATGTTCGGGCACGAAGGCACATACGGCCCGCAGCACGGCGATGCCGATTCCGGTCAGGATGGCGCTGAACCCGGCCTGAAAACGCAGGCTGACATGCTGGGGCAGAACGGCATCGGGGGAGAGGGCGTTCCATCCGTCATCCACCCGGACCTGATCCAGTGTGACGGTGCCTGAATCGGTCGCACGCTGGCCCATACGGTTCCAGTCATGATGGAAGACAAGTCCCGGCGCGTCACGTGGCACCAGATCCATGCGCACGCCCGCGCGCAGGTTGCCAGCCTTGTGCGCCCGCACCGGATCGAAGGAGGAAACGGCGACCAGATCCGCGCCCGATGCACCGGTTGCGTAAATCTTGCAGCCCGATATGCAATATCCGCCTGCCGGGTCGGGCCGCGCCAGTGTCTGCATGAAACTGTCCGCCGTGCGCCCGTTCTCGGCCACCGCCATGCCCAGAATCATATGCTCATCGACAATGCGCCGCGCCAGTAGTGCGCGCAGGGCGTGGGGGGAATAGACGAATATCTCCCGCACCAGATCATCATGCACCTTGTAAATCTGGGCTACGGCCGGGTCGGCCACGGCCATGCGCAGCATGAGTTCGAGCGAGAGTTCCTGGCTTGCTCCCATCCCGCCCCATGCGCGCGGCAGGGCAAGGGCAAGGACGCCTGTGCGCTTGAGCGCGGCAATGGCCTGATGGGGGTAGCCCCCGGTGCGGTCGCGCTGCGCCGCCGTGGGGGCTATTTCGGTATCCAGCACATGCTGCACCCGTTGCAGGACTTCTGCTTCAGCTCCCTCCACCCGCCGGGTGGGGAACAGGTCACGGAACAGGGGGGGCAGTTCGTGCCCTTCAGCCGATGCGCGGGTCATGCCCCACGATAGGAAGGATGGGGCGGGGCATCAAGCGCCCTGCCCCATCGCGGCCTAGCCGCCCGCCTGCCTGCGGGCGGCGGCGCGGATGTCGCTCAGTGTCAGCAGCCACATCATGAAGCCGCCCATGGCCAGGCAGGCCCCGACCCAGCCCACGGATTCCCAGCCAAGACCCACGCTGATCGCCATGCCCCCCAGCCAGGGGCCGATTGCATTGGCCATGTTGAACGCGCTCTGGTTCAGGGCGGCGGCAAGGCTCTGGGCATTCACCGCCACGCTGAGCAGCCGGGACTGGATGACGGTGCCAAGCCCGCCGCCACAGCCGATCATGAACACGATGGGCATCATGCCCCACACGGAATGGACCGAACCGGGAAAACCGGCCAGCGCCGCCGCATTGACCAGCAGCGTGCCCCCGATGGTGGGCATCATCTTGCGGTCAGCCGCCCAGGCGCAGGCCATGGTGCCCACGGTCATGCCCACGCCGAATACCGCCAGCATGACAGGTGTCATGTAGGCTGGCGCGTGCGTCACTTCCTGCAGGATGGAGGCGAGATAGGTATAGACACAGAAGATGCCGCCAAAACCCACGACGCCAATGCCCAGCGTCAGCCAGACCTGCCGGTTACGCAGGGCGCGTATCTCCATCATGGCGCTGGCATGCGGGCGCGGCGGGTCGGTCGGCACAAACCACATGATCAGCAGCATGGTACACAGCGCCAGCGCCGCAATCAGCACGAACGCCCAGCGCCACCCCACGACAAGGCCCAGCCCGTTCGCCATGGGCACGCCACCAATCGTGGCGACGGTCAGCCCCAGCACGACCCGCGCCACGGCCTGCGTGCGCCGGTTTTCCGGCACCAGCGAGGACGCGACAATACCCGCCGTGCCGAAATAGGCCCCGTGCGGCAGCCCGCTTATGAAGCGACACAGCAGAAGACATACGTAATTGGGGGCCAGTGCGGTCAGGCCATTGCCCAGCACGTAGAGCAGCATCATCCCGATCAGCAGGTATTTACGGCTCTGCCGCGCGCCCAGCATGGCGATCAGCGGCGCGCCAACGCACACGCCCGCCGCATAGGCCTCGATCGCATGGCCCGCCTGCGGCACGGAAACGTGCATGCCGGTCGAAATCATGGGCACAAGACTCATGGCCGCGAATTCAGCGGTACCGATGGCAAAGGCACCCAGCGCCAGAATAAAGAAAATCAGGGTGGTGTGGACGGAATGGGGAACAGGCGCGTGCGCCCCTTTCCCATGGTGGGTCTTTGTAGCTGTCATGCGCGTGCTCTGGACAAAAATAAAAAAGGCGCACCTGCGTACGCCGTCACATTTTTGGCCGATACACCCATGCCGACCTGCCTACAAGCCCGTCAGGCCCAAAGTATTCATGCCATGGCGCGAATATATGCCACGAGAGGCCGGAAAACGTTTCTTCCAGGCCATATTTCACATTTTATCAAACCATATATTGGCCTGATGCGCCCGGCCTGCCATGCGGGCCTGAAATGCAGGCATAAAAAAAGACGCCGCAGCGTCTGTTCGTTTTTCATGTCGTGCGCCCGCCGCCGCCGGCCATTCCCACATGGCGTGGGAATTCCGGCTGCACGGGTGTCAGGACAGACCCCGTGGCTCAGGCAGCGCGATCGGAAACGATCGTAGCGATCATCAGGGTGGCGATCACGGGCAGGAAGGCAACCATGGTCAGCGAAGACATGGTGTTCACGGAGTGGGCGATCATGGTGCTGATATTTTCAATAAACATAGTTCTGTTTCCCAAGTGTTGCGTTGATGAGCGGAACACAACACAAGACCCCGGACCGCATCAATAAAAATCATCAATAACAGCTTTATACCGGCCTATTGATTGCGTTTTTCCAATGAAATTGGTGAACAATAAACAACCAATACTCAGGACAGCCGCCTGTTCTCTTTCAGGCAGGCGGAATTGATGCCGATAAAAGCAGCACATCATGCAGGGAGCATTTTCGGGGATAAAAATGGCGATTAAAAACTGTGCAGAAGCACAACAATTAATCACACTTCATCACGTTTTCGTGATCCAAGTTTTCCGCTCTTTTGGGCCTGACGGCAGGCTGGCGGGCGACATCTGGATGATGATCCATCGCCCCGTCTGAAAACTTGCGTATTTTCAATAGCCTGCGCCAGCCCTGCCGTCCAGCATAAAAAACAGGCTATTCTCCATTCCGGGCAAAAGTGAACGATACCCGGTCAGCCATGGCGCTTACGGGGCGTCGGGGGTACCGAATCCGTAATCATAGTGGCGCACGGCCTGCCCCATCGCGGCCATCCCCGCCGGGGCATCCATGGGCGTAAAGCCGACCTCGACAAAAGCCAGACCTTCATGCCCGGCCACGCGTGTCAGGGCGGCATCAAGCTCCTTCGCATTACCCACGCGCAGGGATAACGGTGCCGGGCCCTTCCCCAATGCGGCGGGCAGGGCCGCGTAATCCCAGTCGGCAATGTCGTTATAGGCCGCCTGCGGGCCAAGGATCATCCGTTCGATGGTGTAGCCGCCGTTATTGATCAGAAACACCACGATATTGCACTGGTGGCGCAGCAGGGATGAGAGTTCCTGCGCCGTCATCTGGAACGATCCGTCACCAATGAACAGGACATGCCGCCGCCGGGGCGTGGCGAGGCAGGCCCCAAGGGCGGCTGGCAGCGAATAGCCAATGGCGGCCCAGACCGGCTGGACCAGCAGGCTGCACTGTTCCGGCAGGTGCGCATGCAGCATGGCCACCATGGAAGAGCCGTTATCCGCCAGCACGACATCACCGGCCCGCAGGAACGGTTCCACCGCGCGCCAGAACGCGGCCTGCCCCCATTCCTCCCCCGCAGGTGATGAAAGCGCGGGGCTGCCCGACACCACCTGCTGTTGCAGCCGGGTGGTGGGCGGCTGTTCACCCTGCCGCCGGACCATGGCGTCAAGCAGGTTGGCAGCCGTTATGCCCTGAATGTTTTCCCCGTTGCTGGTCAGGCTGAAGGGCTGCACATCCACCATGGCCCCGGGCAGTATGTGCTGTGAGAAATAGCCGGATGTTGAATCCACAAACCGCACGCCCAGCCCGATCACGCAGTCCGAAGCATGTACATACGCCGCGACTTCGGGTGCCGAGGCCATGCCGCCATACTGCCCCAGCCACAGCGGGCCGGATTCCGCCACCAGCGTACGCCCGGTGGACAGCGCGGCATAGGGAATGGCGTAGCGCTCACAAAACCGCAGCACCTCTGCCCCAAGCCCGTACTGGCGCACCATGGCGTCAATAAGCACGACCGGGCGCTTCGCCCGCGCCAGCCGCTGCGTCAGACATTCCACGGCCCTGGCCAGAAGAGCCGGGTCCGATGCCTGCGACGCAAGGACAGGCGGCGGCGCATCGACCTCGGCAAAACAGATGTCGGAGGGAAACTGGATATAAACCGGGCGTCGGGCCACCTGCATGGCGTTGAGCACCCGGTCCGTCTCCATCGTAGCACTGGCGGGATGCAGGCGGGTGCTGGCGGCGGTGAACTGGCGGTAGCAGGTCATGACGTTGTCATAATCGCCATCGGCCAGCGTATGATGCACCAGCGCACGGGACTGCACGGCATGAAGCGGCGGCATGCCCGAAATCACGACCAGCGGCACGCCTTCGGCACAGGCTCCCGCCACGGCGGACAGAGCGGACAGGTCACCCACCCCATAGGTCACCAGCACCGCGCCCACGCCACTGAGCCGTGCATCCCCATCCGCCGCATAGGCGGCGTTGAGTTCATTGCACGTGCCGATAAACCGGATATCGGGCGTGCGTTCAATCAGATCAAGGAATTCGAGGTTGTAGTCCCCGGGGACACCATAAATGCGCGAAACACCATACTGTCGAAGCCGCCCAAGCAGCATGGTGCCGATTGATTCGCGCATGTTTTCATCCCTGTCCGTTGTCCATACCGGCCGGAAGTGGCCGGTGGATCTCAGTAGATATCAAAATCATTGTTACCCGTGGATGAAAAGGCCATGCGCCGTTCCGTCATGTTCAGAATCCACGTTGCCATTTCCGAGCGCGTGCGCGGGAACGGCAGGCGGTGCATCATGGAACGCATGCTGTAGAACTTGCGGTACATCCCCTGGATGCGCTGCTCCATCTGGCCGGGCGTGCAGTTCTTGGGCCAGATATGGCAGACCTGACCCGGCCAGCGGTCAATGTCATCAGGGTCGATGATCCGGCCCGCCTTCTTCATCCGCTCGAACAGGGCCGTGCCCTTGGTCGGGGTCAGGATATTGAAATAGGCGGCAGGCACCTTGTGCGCCTCAAGGAAGGAGAGGGTCGCGTCATAGACATCGGGGTGTTCGTTATCAAACCCGAAGATGAAGTTGAGCGAGTAGCTGATGTCGCGCTTGCGCAGGTTCTCGAACATCTCGCCATAACGGCTGGCCTTGTTCCAGCCTTTCTTCATGTCCTGAAGCATATCGGCGTCGATGCTTTCCACGCCAATGTTGACGTGCATCACGCCACTGCGGCGCGCGAGGTCAAGGAATTCGGTATCAAGGCACAGGTTGGATGACCAGAGCGTGGACCAGCGGATCTTGAGCGGTACCAGCCCTTCCATAAGTTCCATCGCGCGGCTTTTCTTGCCGCCGAAATTACTTTCACCAAAGAAGAAGTGGCTGCTCTTGTTCTTGATCCGCTCAAGCTCGCTGACCATCTGGTCCACCGGACGCCAGCGGAAACGGCCACCGAGATAGAAGCGCTCGGAACAGAAATCACACACAAAGGGGCACCCGCGCGAGGACTGCACGGCAAATGTGCGGAAAGGCCCGAATTTTTTCAGGTCCAGCAGGTCATAACGGGGTGCCGGAAGGTTGTTGAGTTCCTTGAGCGGGGCGGCGCGATAGATTTTCTGCAGCCTGCCGGCGGCGGCATCTTCCAGCATGGTGCGCCAGATGGGTTCGGCCTCGCCCACACCGACCGCGTCGCAATGTTCGGCGGCTTCATCGGCATAAAAGAACACATGCGGCCCGCCCATGATCACCTTGACGCCACGCCTGCGGAACTCGGCGGCGATATCGTACGCACGCGGGGAATGCAGCGTCCATGCGCTCAGGGCGACGACATCAACGGGGGTATCGAAGTCGATATCCTCCAGCTGCTCGTCCAGCAGCGTGACGGTCCATTCGGGCGGGGTCAGCGCGGCAAGGTACGGCAGGGCGAGGGGCACCATCTGTCGTCGCTTGGTTTTGAAAATGGTCCTGTCGGTCTTGGACCGGTAATGCGAAGGCTGGATGATCAGCAGCTTGAGATCTGTCTTGGACATGCTTCAGCTCTATAGACCCGACTGTGGAAAAATACATGGGATAAGTAATGTTTTGTTATATCGTACAATTTCTGTCCGACTTGTCCACTACCAGAGGGTGAAGCACACCCCTGTGGGCAGTTCCAGATATGATTTTACGAATGACTTATATTTATGTTTTTTATTATTATTTATTTGGTTTATCTGATTTTTATTTCTTTATTATTTTTTATTTACTGAAATAAATTATATTCATCCGCATGCAGAGCGATGATACACATATCTGGTTTCAATCTGATGCATGCCTGCGGGCAGCGGAACGCGGAGTCATGATGACAGCATCGCGTAACCGACTCAGCATGCGCCCCGCACGGCCCTGCCGTTCGTGAAAAAATGACCCGGCCGTCGGAATGGCAGATTCCGCCCAGGGCGCATCATGCGCCGCCAAGGTTCGTGCCGCTGTTGTGGGGAATTCAGGAAAATTGCAGGACCGGCAGCGGGCTGCATGCTGGACGGAAACGATAGTTCCGCCTTAGGGCCGCAGAGTTATTCCCTGCCGCTTTTTATAAAGGGGAAGACAGGGGATCATCACTGCCCTTCCCCGCCCGCCTTACATATCGTGATCCGGCAGTTTGTAGTCCCTGCCGTCATGTTCGAGCATATCTATGATGGCGGCCGCCGTCTCCTCAACCGAACGGTGGGTGACGTTGATGACCGGCCATTTATGCCGCGCGCACAGGCGCCGCGCCCAGTGCAGTTCCTCATGCACGCTTTCGGGGTCGATATAGGGCTTAACCAGATTTTCCGACATGCCGGGGGCCGACACCGAACGCCCCGGCAGCATCATGCCCACGCGGGAGCGGCGGATTTCCAGCAACGTATGCGGGTCGATCGTCAGGCCAACCACCAGACCCGGAAAGTCCTCCAGCCCGACGGGCAGCGGGGCATGGGGCACCAGCGGAATATTGGCGGCCCGAATGCCGCGATTGGCAAGATAGAAGCAGGTTGGCGTCTTTGACGTGCGCGACACGCCCACCAGAATGACATCCGCCTTGGCAAGGTCGGTCGCTTTCTGGCCGTCATCATGCGCGATGACGTACTGCATCGCGTCAATGCGCCGGCGGTAGGTATTGTCCATGACATACTGGCCGCCCGGATGGCGTTCCGCCACAATCCCGGTCTGCTGTTCCAGAAAATGGATCGTGCCATCAAGTATGTTCTTGACCTGCACTCCCACCCGGGCACACCCCTCACGCAGCATGGCCTGAAGGTCGGGTGATGTCAGCGAGGACAGGACCGGGCCCGGTTCCGCCCTGATCCCGGCCAGCACGCGACCCACCTGCATGCGGGTGCGGACCAGGTTCCAGTTGCGGGGGGAAAATTCGGTTTCCTGAAACTGTGCGCCACAGGCGCGCATTACGGCTTCAAGCGCCTGCCCTGTCGCCTCGGATACCAGATGCAGGATGATCGGCTCTGCGTCACTCATGGTGCTGCCTGACATGATAACGCCCCGCCATGATGGCGGGGCGTCATTTTCATAGGGTGGTGTTTTTGCGTGGGACCCGGCTTCAGGCCGGGGAGCCAACCCGCTGCCGTGCTGCCAGCGCCGCCTGTGCCGCCGCAAGGCGCGCAACCGGCACCCGGAACGGAGAGCACGAAACATAGTCCAGCCCGACTTCATCAAAGAACGCGATGGAATCCGGGTCGCCGCCATGTTCGCCGCAGATGCCCAGCTTCAGGTCCGGGCAGGTCTTGCGCCCACGTTCCACACCGGTCCGGACAAGCTCACCCACGCCGTCGCGGTCAATGGACACGAACGGGTCGCGCGGCAGCAGACCACGGTCAACGTAGTAAGGCAGGAACGAACCCGCATCATCACGCGACAGGCCGAAGGTGGTCTGGGTCAGGTCATTGGTGCCGAACGAGAAGAAGTCCGCATATTCCGCAATGCGGTCAGCCTGCAGGGCAGCGCGGGGCAGCTCGATCATGGTGCCGATGGTGTAGTCGAGGTTCGTGCCCTCTTCCTTCAGCACGCGGGCAATCTCGTCTTCCGCCGCGCGGCGGGTGGTGGCGAGTTCGGCCTGCGTGGCCACCAGCGGAATCATGATTTCCGGGCGGATGGGCTTGCCCGTTTCCTTTTCCACCAGCACGGCGGCCTGGATCAGGGCACGCACCTGCATGGCGTAGATTTCCGGGCTGGTCAGGCCCAGACGGCACCCACGGTGGCCCAGCATCGGGTTGGTCTCGGCCAGGGCCGCGCAGCGGGTGCGGATTTCCTCCACGCTCTTGCCCAGTGCCGCCGCGACTTCCGCCATTTCGGCCTCGGCATGGGGCAGGAATTCATGCAGCGGCGGATCCAGCAGGCGCACCGTCACCGGCATGCCCGCCATGATGCGGAACAGGCTGGCGAAATCCTCGCGCTGGAACGGCAGCAGCGCCGCGATGGCCTTCTGGCGCACGTCCTCGGCATCGGCAATGATCATCTGCCGGACAAACCCGATGCGGTCCGGGCCGAAGAACATATGCTCGGTGCGGGCAAGGCCGATGCCTTCCGCCCCGAAGCGGCGCGCGGTGCGGGCATCCTCGGGCGTTTCGGCATTGGCGCGCACGCCCAGGCGGCGCACGCTGTCCGCCCAGCCCATGAGCGTATTGAAATCATCCGACAGCGTGGGCGGAATGGTCGGCACACGCCCGAGGAAGACCGCACCCGTGCCACCATCAAGCGTGATCCACTCACCCTGCGCGATGGTGTGGGTGCCCACGGTCATGGTACCGGCGGCGTAATCGACATGAATGCTGCCTGCACCCGCCACGCATACGCGCCCCATCCCGCGCGCCACGACCGCGGCGTGCGAGGTCATGCCACCACGGGTGGTCAGCACGCCACGGGCGGCATGCATGCCATGCACATCCTCGGGCGAGGTTTCGATACGGACGAGGATCACGTCCTCCCCCTTCGCGGCGCGGGCTTCACATTCCTCCGCCGAGAAGACGACCGCACCCGCCGCAGCGCCCGGCGAGGCCGGAAGACCACGGGTCAACTGCACGCGCTCGGCCTTGGGGTCGAGGGTGGGATGCAGGAGCTGGTCGAGCGAGGACGCCGGAACGCGGCGGATGGCGTCTTCCTGCGTAATCAGCCCTTCACGCGCCATGTCGATGGCAATCTTGAGTGCTGCGGCGGCGGTGCGCTTGCCGCTGCGGGTCTGGAGAATGTACAGGACGTTGCGCTGGACGGTGAATTCGATGTCCTGCATGTCCTTGTAATGCGTCTCCAGTATGGAGCGCACGCGCATGAGTTCGCCATAGGCTTCCGGCAGGACCGTTTCCATCGGCTGCTGGCCCGCTTCGGCCCGCGCACAGGCCATGGGCTGGGGCGTGCGGATGCCCGCCACCACGTCCTCGCCCTGCGCGTTGATCAGGTATTCACCGTAGAACACGTTCTCCCCGGTGGAGGGATCGCGGGTGAAGCAGACGCCCGTGGCGCAGTCATTACCCATGTTGCCGAACACCATGGACTGCACATTGACCGCCGTGCCCCACGAGGCCGGGATTTCATGCAGCTTGCGATAGGTATTGGCGCGCGGGTTCATCCACGACCCGAACACGGCCCCGATCGCCCCCCAGAGCTGGTCCTGCGGATCGGTGGGGAAATCAACGCCCGCATGGGTGCTGATGATGAGGCGGTAATCCGCCACGATGGTGCGCCACTGGTCGGCCGTGACCGCCGTGTCGTCTTCCACGCCATTGGCGCGCTTGAACTGTTCGAGCACATCCTCGAAATGATGGTGGGCGACACCCATCACCACCGAGCCGTACATCTGGATGAAGCGGCGATAGCTGTCCCACGCGAAACGCGCATCACCCGATGAGCGGGCCAGCCCTTCCACCGTCTGGTCATTCAGGCCGAGGTTCAGGACGGTATCCATCATGCCGGGCATGGACACCCGCGCGCCGGAGCGGACCGAGACCAGCAGCGGGGCATCGGCATCACCGAAGCGCAGCCCCATTGACTCCTCGACCCGGCGCAGGGCCTGCGCCACCTGCGCTTCCAGCGCGTCGGGATATTTCCGGCCGTTTTCATAAAAGGCCGAACAGACTTCCGTCGTAATGGTAAAGCCCGGCGGCACGGGCAGGCCGATCGACGCCATCTCCGCCAGGTTGGCACCCTTGCCGCCCAGAAGGTTGCGCATGTCCGCGCGCCCCTCGTTCAGGCCATCTCCGAAGCTGTAAACCCATTTGGTCATGTCTGTTCGTTCCTACGCGCGTCCGTCCGTCAGAAAATGACGCCTGATCCGGAACAGGGCAAAAACAGGCGACCGCGCTTTAATATTGTTTGTTGTTGGCAGGTCCGGGCGATGAATTTAACCGCCCGGCCCCTGCGCGGGCAATCACTATTTTTCATAACTCCGGCACGACATCACGCGGCACCATTCCGGACACGGAGAAGGGCCGCAAGGAGGATCATACCCATAAAATCATTTATTTACATAGGACTATCATAAAAAAGCAGCCACCCACCCCCGGCATGTGCAAGCGCAGGCGGGCTTATTTATTATGGAAACGCATAATAGTTATTTATATTAATATTTCGCGTCGTATCAGGATTTTCATAAATCCGGCCGATAATTAATTGTGCAACGCAACAAAAGCATTGCGCAGCGCACAATAAAAACTCCAATAAAATTGAAATAACGTACCACTGCGCCGAAAAATACTTTGAAAATACATTTAATTATGTTGACACACGGAACCATATTCCAGAAACATCGCTGCTGGCCACGTCATAAAAATCAAGAAGTACGGTCACATGAAAAAAGCCATATTCCTCCTGCTCCCCTTTGCCGGGCTCCTGTGGGTACCGCTCTATAACCTGCATGATCCGGTGCTGTTCGGTTTCCCGTTCTTTTACTGGTACCAGCTTGCATGGGTTCCCGTAACGTCCGTCCTGATCTGGGCGGCCTGGAAGTCGGAACGGCAGTCATGAACACACCCACACTACCGGATAATGCCGCCATTGCCGTATTCGTCCTGTGCTTCCTGGCCACCATCGTGCTGGGCAGTACGGTCCGGCTGTGGCGTCCGCTGCTGACACGCCGCAAGGCCGCCACCCACCACACCGAAGGTGAGGAATGGGGTCTGGGCGGGCGTGAATTCGGCGCCTGGGTCACGTGGTTCCTGGTGGGGGGTGATTTCTACACCGCCTACACGGTCATCGCCGTGCCAGCACTGGTCTATTCCACCGGAGGGTTCGGCTTTTTCGCGCTGCCGTACACCATTATCGTCTATCCCTTCATCTTCGCGGTCATGCCACGGCTGTGGACCATCGCACGCGATGGGGGCCATGCCACGGCGGCGGACATCGTTCGCGCGCGCTTTGGCAGCCGGACGCTGGAAATGGCCGTGGCACTGAGCGGGCTGATCGCCGTGCTGCCCTATATCGCGCTCCAGCTCATCGGTATCCGTACCGTGATCGAGGCGCTGGGCTTTACCGGCATGCTGCCGCTGCTGATCGCCTTCATCTCCCTTGCCGCCTACACCTGGCTTGGGGGGCTGCACGCGCCCGCGCTGACCGCGTTCATCAAGGACGTAATGATCTATATTGCGGTGCTGGCGGCGGTCATCATCGTGCCGATCCATCTGGGTGGGTACGGCAGCATGTTCCATGCTGCGGCCCAGCACCTGCCTGACGCGCCCGGCGGCCATATCCTCGCGCAGGGGCAGATTGTTCCCTACGCTACGCTTGCGCTTTCCTCCGCCTTTGCCGCGTTCCTGTACCCTCATACGCTGACCGGCATCCTGGCGGCGAAATCGGCCGATACGATCCGGCAGAACGCCGTGTTCCTGCCGGTCTATACAATCGTGCTGGGGCTGATTGCGCTGCTGGGGCTGATGGCGCATGCAGCAGGGATCGTGACCACATCGTCCTCGCAGGTGGTGCCGCAGCTTTTCCTGGCCATTTTCCCGTCATGGTTCGCCGGTTTCTGCTTCGCCGCCATTGCGGTGGGCGCGCTGGTGCCTGCTTCGGTCATGGCGATCGGGGCGGCCAACCTGATCATGCACAACATCCTGCCCAGCCGGGCCGAGTCCGTCAGCGGGTCGCGCATTGCCGGTTTTGCGGTCAAGGTAGGTGCACTGGGTTGCGTGGTGTTCCTGAACGCCAAATTTGCAATCGACCTGCAACTGCTGGGCGGTGTCATCATCCTGCAGACATTCCCCGCGCTGATCATGGGGCTGCTGCCCCTGCGCCTGCCCGCGCGCGCACTGATCGCGGGCTGGATCATCGGCTCGGTATCGGGGCTGGCGCTGTGCTGGATGGATGGCCTGAAGCCGGTGCACCCCATCAGCTTTGCAGGTTTTTCGGCCTCGGTCTCAACCGGCCTGCTGGCGCTGGGCATCAACATCACCGCAACATTGACGCTGGCGGCGATCATGCGCCTTGCCATGGGGGCCGCCCCGTCCACATTGCGGACGCAGGAAGGCGCACGGCGATAGTATGAACATCCCTTCGCCCGGCTCCGTGCCGCGCGAAGGATGGTGGCGGGACACCCTCGCCCCAGCATGACCACCCGAACGGCATCCCTCACCGGATGCCGTTTTTTATTGCCCGGTTTTTATGGCCGGAGCCTGAAACAGGCCGCCGGGGGTTTTCCATCAGGTAGGCTGCAGGTCACCCGGCAGGTGCGCGCCCTCGGTCACGACCATGCACCCCTGGCGTGCAAGCTGGCGCAGGATGCAGACCACACCCGGCACACAGTTGCCGCACTGCGCGCGACATCCCTTGGATTCATAGACTTCTTTCGGCCTGACCGCACCGTTGCGCACGGCCGTCTCCACATCCGCATCCGTCAGCATATTACAAGAGCAGACAAACATTTATCTATCTCACCCATAATGTTGGCTCAGCATAAACACGAATGAGAACAAATCGCAATGCAATTTATGGACGGATCTGATCCGTTTCCATGCGGCGCGATATGAACCTTGCGTCATACCCTCCCGTTTCTAACTTTGTCAGGAGCGATAATGTTTTTTGCTGATCACGTAGCGCATCCCGCTGGCTTTTGCCCGATATCACTCCCGATGGGCCAATATCCTCCCCCGGCAGCCAGATTGCAGCACAGGCGGTATGGCCTGAAGGACCGGCCTTTTTCAGCAACTGTCCATTTTGCGCCTCCCGCCCTGTCGTATCCGGGTTGCCGCAAGAAATATGCCATGCCCTTTCTGGCCCAGCGGAATTCCCGGCATACTGGCCAGTGAGGCCGCCAGCAGCCTATGGATGACCCAAAGCACCGAGCACGGGCAGCACGTAGGCACAAAAGGTGCAGGAAACCGCCAAAACGGGACCTGAAGGTGCTTTAAGCCCTATTTGCAGCGGATTTGCCCCGCTACTGCCGAACGATCCAGAAGAGCGCGAACCTCCTGCCCTATGGCCTTCAATAGGGCCATCCGGTGCCCGTGGGGTCACCACGCCTGCGGACAGCCACCGAGGCCTCAGGCTGCCATAAAAATGCGATAATCCCGTGCCGACATGATCAGATGCATCATAACTTCCGCACCCGGACCGTGACTGCGCAGCAGTGCGGGGATCATTAAATAATATGTTATTCCAGTGCGGCACTCATGCAGGTTTCACGCCACGGATGGGACGGAAAACCAGAAAAACATCAAAAAAGACAGGTTTTTCGCCGTATATGGGGCCTTTATGACCCCAGTGTTCAGACGAACTTTTGCATGCCATGTCCGTTGGTGATAGCTGAAACGATTCTTGCGCGCATGCACGCGAAATATATACTTGACGAAACGATACAGGAACAGACCACTCCATGGCTTATACAACGACGAACCCCTATACCGGAGAGAAGCTGAAAACCTTCCCCGACGCGACGGACCAGGAAGTCCAGACCGCCCTGACCGACGCCTATGAGGCATTCAAGGCATGGCGCCATGTCTCCTTTGCCGAACGCGCGAAGGTCATGACCAAGGCTGCCGAGATCCTGCGCCGCGATATCGACAAATATGCCCGGCTGCTCACGCTGGAAATGGGCAAGCTGTACACGGAAGCAAAGCTGGAAACCGAACTCTCGGCGGAAATCTTTGAATACTATGCGGCCCATGCCGAGCGCCTGCTGAAGCCGGAAATCCTGCCGGTTGCCGACCCCAAGGAAGGCAAGGCCATGATCGTCCACCAGCCGCAGGGCATCGTCTTTGCGGTTGAGCCGTGGAACTTCCCCTACTACCAGATCGCCCGCATCATCGCGCCGCAGCTTTCCGCCGGTAACACCGTGCTGCTCAAGCATGCGTCCAACGTGCCGCAGTGCGCCGCGGCCTTTGACAGCCTGATGCAGGAAGCCGGCCTGCCCAAGGGTGCGTTCCGCAACCTGTACGCCGCGCGCCACCATACCGAGGTGATCCTGAACGACCCGCGCGTGTGCGGCGTTGCGCTGACCGGGTCCGAAGGTGCTGGCGCCATCGTGGCCGGGATCGCGGCCAAGGCGCTCAAGAAGTCCACGATGGAACTGGGCGGCGCTGATGCCTTCATCGTGCTGGAAGATGCGGATCTGGAAAAGACGGCGAAGTGGGCGGTATTCGGTCGCCACTGGAATGCCGGTCAGGTCTGTGTCTCGGCCAAGCGCATGATCGTGGTGGATGCGGTCTATGACCGGTTTGTCGAGCTGTACAAGAAGGGCGTGGCCGAGCTGAAGGCCGGTGACCCGATGGACCCGACCACCACGCTGGCGCCGCTGTCCTCGCAGAAGGCCGCTGACGAACTGGCCGCACAGGTTGAGGAAGCCAAGAAGCACGGCGCGGTTGTGGAAACCATCGGCGCGCCGGTGCCCAACGATGGTGCCTTCTTCCGTCCGCTGCTCATGACCAACCTACACAAGGACAATGAAGCCCGCCTGTGGGAATTCTTTGGTCCTGTAACGCAGCTTTACCGTGCCAAGGACGAGGCGGACGCCATCCGCATCGCCAATGACTCCCCGTTCGGGCTGGGTGGTTCCGTCTTTACGCAGGACACCAAGCGCGGCGTGAAGGTGGCCGAGCAGATCTATACCGGCATGGTCTATGTCAACCATCCGACCATGGTGAAGGCGGACCTGCCGTTTGGTGGCGTGGCACGCTCCGGCTATGGCCGTGAACTGATCGGCCTTGGCATCAAGGAATTCGTCAATCACAAGCTGATTGACGTCGTCGATATCGACGCACCGTTCTAAAAACCCGTACCGCTGGTTGGCCCCATCCGGGGTGAACCGGCAACGGTTCTGCCCCTCCCCCGCTTCAGGCC
>NZ_QUWV01000034.1 GCF_003403295.1 Komagataeibacter melaceti
TGCAGTCCGTGGCACAGGTGACCGGCTCGATCGAAGGTGCGATCCGTGAGATCAGCTGTGCGGCGGATGACCTGTCCCGCCGCACACTGCAGCAGGCCGCTTCGGTTGAAAAATCTGCCGCGGCCCTCGACCAGATTACCGCGACCGTCCGCTCCACCGCGCAGCGCGCGCAGGATGTCGGCACGCTGGTCGCCCGCTCGCGGGCCAGCATCGAGCAGTCGGAAGCCATCGTTCACAAGACCATCGCCAGCATGAGCGCGATCGAGCAGTCCTCCGGCTCGATTGGCAGCATTACCGATGTGATGGACGAGGTCGCCTTCCAGACCAACATCCTTGCACTCAACGCCGGTGTGGAAGCCGCCCGCGCGGGTGAGGCCGGGCGGGGCTTTGCCGTCATTGCGGCCGAGGTCCGGGTGCTGGCGCAGCGCTCCGCGGATGCGGCCAAGGAGATCAAGGCGCTTATCGCGAAGTCACGCGGGGAGGTCCATTCTGGCGTTACCCTCGTTGGCGAGACCAGCGAGGCCCTCAAGACGATCATCACCGATGTGGCCGAGATCAACGAGCACATATCGGTCATCGTGGAGGCCTCACAGGAGCAGGCCGCGGCCCTGCAGGATGTGAACTCGGCCGTCAGCGCCATTGACCACAACACCCAGCAGAACGCGGCCATGGTCGAACAGACTTC
>NZ_QUWV01000035.1 GCF_003403295.1 Komagataeibacter melaceti
TGTTGATTTTCACTGAGAACTGACCCGGGTAGGGCGGAAATTTTCATCGAGATTTGACCCATGCCTCCACACTCCCCGGCATCATCTGCTGGGGGTTTTTGGAGTGATTGACATGGAGCTTCTGAGTGTGATCCGCCGGTGGCATCGCCGGGATCATCTTCCGATCCGCGAGATCGAACGCCGGACAGGACTGTCACGCAATACGATCCGGAAATATCTACGGGCAGAGAGCATTGAACCGCGGTTCCAGGCTCCCGAACGTCCCAGCCGACTGGACCCGTTTGCTGACAGATTGAGAGGATGGCTGGTTCTGGAAGCCGCCCGATCCCGCAAGAACCGGCGCACGGCGCGACGGTTGTATGAAGACCTTGTGACGCTGGGTTATGATGGATCCTATGGACGGGTGGCTGCTTTCATCCGGCAGTGGAAACACGAACAGCACCAGGCACGCCAGACAACGGGCCGGGGTGTTTTCGTGCCCCTGTGCTTCCAGCCCGGGGAAGCCTTCCAGTTTGACTGGGGCGAGGACTGGGCGGTGATTGCCGGGCATCGCGTCAAGCTGCAGGTTGCCCACACCAAACTGTCCTTCAGCCGGGCCTTCATACTCAGGGCCTATCCCCTACAGACCCACGAGATGCTTTTTGATGCGCTTACCGAGGCCTTCCGCGTGCTCGGTGGCGTGCCGCGGCGGGGTATTTTTGATAACATGAAGACCGCCGTGGACCGGATTGGCTCTGGCAAGGCGCGTCAGGTCAACCTGCGCTTCATGGCCCTGGCCAGCCATTACCTGTTCGAGCCGACCTTCTGCAATCCGGCAGCCGGATGGGAGAAAGGGCAGATCGAGAAGACCGTGCAGGATGCCCGGCGCCAGATCTGGCAGGATCTGCCTGCCTTTCCTGATCTGGGGGCGCTGAATGCCTGGCTGGAAGCCCGCTGCCTGGACTGCTGGGAACGGCTGC